>NZ_JBLBUB010000039.1:0-32825 GCF_047289955.1 Microbulbifer jejuensis | reverse complement strand
ACCTTGTAGCGGTAGGTGCCGTTGCCAATACCGGTAAAGTCCTTGCTCAAGCCGGCCCCGTTATACTCCACAGTGCCACCTTCGTTGACAAGTTGGTAACGGGTGGCAAATGGTTTGCTGTTCCAGCTCACGGTGTATTTGCCATCAAGGCTATTGCCGGGAGAGACGCCGGGGCTGGGCACACCGGGGCGGAAATACACTTCCAGATTACCACCCTCCCGATAGGAAGAGCAGAAGGTGGCACAGGCGCGCACCCTGAATCGGTAGACACTGCCATGCTCCAGATTGTCAACACGGGTACTGGTGGCACTGCCGGAATAAATGTTACTGGACCAACTGCCGCCATCTTTGCGCTGCTGCAGTTCGTAGCGGGTGGCGCCGCTGCTGGCGGCCCAGCTCAGATTGGCACTGCTGGAAGAGACATAGTCGGGCACGCTGATTGAGGCGGGTCGTGGAGGTGGCCCAACAATGATCGGTCCTCCCATCTTGTAACCACTGCACATATTGGGGGTACAGGCCCGAACGCGATACTGATAACTGCCTGCAGAGAGGCCTCTCTCATTAACACTGGTGCCGCTGCTATTATAAATCCGGCCCCAGGGACCGCTATTGAAACGGCGATAGAGTTCATAGCGATTGGCACCGGAACTGGCAGACCAGCTAACGGTAAAGGCGCCGTCCAGATCAGCACTCGGATAGCTTAAATTTGCGGGCGTGGAGGTGACGGTTACTGATTTACAAGCATACTTTATTTCCGTTTTCAAGTTCTGCCTTAAACCAAAGCCACTGGGTCCAGATGCTTTAACACACAAAGAATAGGTGCCATCTTTGGTTAAATTAACGACTCGCGAGCCTGTCAAGGGGGGGTAGAGGTCAATGACCGTCTCGGAACCATTATAAACTTGTACAATGGTATAGCCTTCGGATCTGTTCTCGCCAGATGACAGTGCATATTGATCCCAGCGAAAAGTGGCTGCACGACCCGAAAGGCTAACCACAGTAGTAGGCAAATCAACTCTGCATTGACTCCACCGTTGGTTTCCAGGCTGCGGTTCAGAATCCAGTATACAACCGGCCATAACCTTCTCTGGCAAGCCAATTAAAAAGGCAACCCCAATAATTGCGAACCAGTTCGCAAACCTCAAATATCCAGTCATACCCCTTTTTCCTTAAAATTTTTAATCACGAAAATGCAATAATGCATCCGATTTTACGTACACCCAGTAACTTGAATAACCGCACCTTTCGGCCAACTTCCACAGAGATTTAATACATTTCCAGTTTTCTGATGGCAAACGCTCTTCGCTTTACCTCTGGCAATCCATCAGCTTATATCGGTAACCTTGCCGTAGGCACATGCTTGATACGCTCAAACATTCATGCCCGCTCATTCTATTTGTATTATGCAAAGTACCACTTTCTTCCATGCCGCAAGAAGGATACTCATCCTGTCATTTTTGAAAGCACAGAAACCCATAGAATTTAGGAGGATCTAACTACGGCAACGGATGAATCAATACATCTTGCCAAAATTTCTGAGGCTTTCGCACTCGTCATACACGTCACCTTATTTTAAATAAGGAGATACAGTTATCCCTGTGCAGAATGATGATTCCAGCCTGCAACATTAGGCTTTCACCTCACTGACACCAGCCTTTAGTTTTGGTTACAGCACTGTTTTTAGTACTGTAAAAAAATGACTCTGTCAATTTTCCTTTCTGGCTTCATCTCTTTTATACCGGCAGTGTTCACACTCAGCATTCCAACCTTATCTTCAAGGTTAAAAAGCGGAATCCATGGCCTACCTGGCACCACAGTCCATGAATCACAAAATGACCCAATCGACTCTTACCCGAATCCCACTCCTATACGAAAAATTTTACTATTTTTTACAGAACCAAATTAACTTTAGCTCTTGCCTTATAATTAATTTTTATAACACAACCTTCCCCCGCAAATCAATAACGTGCCAATACAAAATCCACATAATTTGATTTTTATACCCGCTCAAACTGCGCAGGCACCCAATACCAGAATTTCTCTTTCAGCAGATTTCTGATGCTCGCCACTGAAGGGATGAATCAATATTGTACCGGGCTCCAATATTCTTAGCCGAATCAATGATTTGAATATTGCAAGAAGAGTTTGAGATTTGGCAGCACTCAACTCAATGAGTGGCATTAATTAAAATATGTTTATTTCAGCGTGATTCAACTGTGTGAAAAATCTGCGTCACAAGAAGCATTATTCCACTGCAGAGCAGGTGGAATTTTCAGCTGATTAAAATCGGCATGAAACTGGGCAATGCGCATTAAATAGATTTTTGGAGCATTACTTTTGGGATCACTTCATACACTTTCTATCAGTATGCTTATACAGCTCTGCGGGCATGGTGGTTGCGACAATCAAACAGGCGAAAGAAGACCTGTTTGATTGCCGGACCCACCCTGCTTGGAACAGGAGATACAGGCTTAACCCATCACTCCGAAGTTGCCTTGTGCAGCGGAGCAATCTTGCGCAGCAACAGCGGGCCGCCGGGACCGTCATCGTCACAGGTGTCAAAGTTCCTGGAAATGTAGCGGTGATTAAAGACCAGTTCTATATCCTGCATCGCGCCAATGTCCACCAGTGGGCCAAAGCGATCCGCCAGCTTGATCGACAGCCGCCAGCCGGTGGCGGCCACACTGCGCTCTTTGAAAACACTGGTGACGGTGGAACTGGAACCGGGCTCACTGCTCAGCACATCCAGGTCCGCCGCCATGGATACCCGGTAACTGTCACGGAATGCTAGCTGCGAACCCTCCACGGTATTCCAGAAACGCGTGCTATAGGTCACCAGCTCATCCGCAATACCCACACCGTCTTCATTCACCACCAGTCTACCCGGCGTCTTGCTGCGCACCACACTGGTACCGCCGTAGGTGAGGAAAGCCGGTGTCTCGGTTTCACTGCTGCTGGAATAACTCGCGGGGATATTGAGCTCAATGGTCTCGATTTTGTCCAGGTAGGTGCCGCCGGTAGCCAGACAGGCCAGGTCGCCCGTGCCCGCCACCACCGGGCCGAGGAAGAAATTGCTGCGCGGCAATTCTTTCACGGTACTGAACTCCACCGTTACCCAGGTATCGCTGCCAAAGTTGCGCGACAACAGCTGCAGCTTTGCATGGAAGGCCTCCTGCGGGCTTAGGCGCGGGCCATCCGCCTGGGCGGGGTCGGGGTGGGGATAGGTTTGCGCGATACCCCCGATGGTATCCACATAGCCAAACACATGATCCTTGATGGAAAAGGTGTCCGTGGCCTGCTGGGTGCCGCTGAGATTGCGCAGCTGGTCGAAAGACAGCATTTCACTGTGGAAGTCCCGCAGTTCCTCCGCATTGCGCAGGGTGTACACCGCCTCTTTCCTGCCCCGGCTAACCGGGCCCACAAAGGGCTCCTGCCATTTGTATTCCAGTGCGCTGGCGGCGTAGAACAACCATTTCTGCGCTTCCTCAAAGTAACGCTCCGCGCGCAGCATCTCCGTGGTCAGGCGGCTGCCGTGGATCGGATCGGCAAAGTAGCGCTCTGCCAGGTTGCTGTTGGCGGTAAACATCTGGCTCACCACCCGCTGCGCCTGGTTGAGCATACCCGCCAGACGTTCGCTCTCCTGCTCCAGCGTCGCTTCCGCCTGGGCGATATCCAGGGCGATGGTATTGGCCTCCAGCCACATGGTGCGCACCCGCGCTTTGCTTTCCACATCCAGCAGCCGGTTGGTGCTGTCATTCAGCGCAGCGCGCTCCTCCGCCGCCAGACGAATACTCTCCGCTTCCAGCTTGCCGACCTTTTTAATACTTTTGATATTGCGGTTGTTCTCCATCACCTGCTCTGCCGTCTGGGCCACCTGTACCCAATTGCCCGTGTAAAAGGCTGCCACAGTGGAGACCACTGTTTTAAAAATATTTGAGCGCTTTCTGGATTGCTCCGCCTCTTTGCGAACCTTGGCAATCTGCTGTGCAATCGTGGCCTGCTGCGAGCCGTAATCCAGGATGATTTTCGACTGCCCGTCGACAATGCCCTCTTCCGCCGCGCGTCGATCAATTTCGATTTCAATCGCAGCAAGCAGGTTTTCCATACTCTGCAGATTGCGATCCAGAGCGATCTGGGCGATATCGATATTGTTCGCCTGCAACGAGATCTCACTGCCTTCCAGTGCCTCTTCGGTAGCGATTACACAACTTTCCTCAAAACAATTGTCTGGAAAGTCCACCCCGAGCAAACTGAACAGCCAGTTGCCCAGTTGCTGGTGGCGATCGGTGTACTCCGTGGCCAGGATGTCGGCGCTGTGGCGGTAGGTGTCGTAGCTGGTTCTCGCCGCGGCCAGGCTGCTCTGCGCTGTGGCGATGGGACCACTGCTGTCATTGCCGAGAAAATCACTCAGTGCGTTAAAGGAATCAAACTCGGTATTGCCGTCAATGCCGTAGCCCTGTACCAGCAGCACCGCATCCTGGGGCAGGCCCAGAATATTGGTGTCGCCGGCAAGCCAGTTCACGGCATTTTCCAAATCGATAATATGGCTTTGCCATGCAGACACCGCTTCGGGCAGACCGGAAAATCCCGTTACCTGGGTAAAGTCGATGCCCGGGAAAATCGCGCGCAGAGACTGCTCCCTGGCCACCAGATCGCTGCGCAGCGTGTTCATCTCCTCGGTCAGCTGCGCCAGTATTGTAGTATTGGTCTGCCCCGCCACTACCGCCAGGCGCGCCTGCTGTACCTTGGTGGAGGCCAGCCTGCCCATCAACTGATAGAGCATGGTGACATCCTTGTAGCCGGTAAACAGCCGCTCCGCTGGAGTCACGTCTTTCTGCGCCAGGTCGTTGGGGTCGTAGTAACGCGGGCTGATTTGCCCCCGCGAGGCCCCCCACTGGGCCAGGAACTCCGGAGCATACTGCAACAGCGAGTCGTACTGCTCCAGGGCGTCATCCAGCAGCTGATGTGCAGCTTCGATATACCCAACCTCGACACTCACCGCTTCGTTGCGCAAACGGCTGATGCGGGCTTTATCCAGGGCCTCATTGGCCAGGATCATCTCCGCCACTGCGCGATCATAGTAGACGTCCAGGGTGAAACGCTGCAGGTTTTCATTGTCCGGGAAGTGCGTCAGCTGCTCGAAAATAAAGGCTTCCACCGCTGTGGCGCGGTTGCGCTCGGCAGTGTCATACAGGGAGGAAAACTCTACCGTCGGCTCGCCACTGGCAAAGCGGTTGATCACCGTATTGGTGTTGGCGTCGACGATATACATCAAATCCAGGTAACGGAATGCAGCCTTGTCCCGCGAGAAGATACCCTGGGCCGGATTTTCCTGGGCCGCCGGAACAGCGTCGGCCTCGTTGTAGTAAAGCTGCTTGCGAATCTGTACCGTGGGGTCCACTTCCAAAGTCACGCTATAGACATCGCTATAGGCCGATGCACCCGCCTGGTTGACAGCCTGCACACGGTAGTCATGGGTGCCGTACACCGGCGACGTGGTGTTGTTATAGTGATAAGTACGAACGGCACCGCTGTACACCGTTTGCCAGCTGCCACCATTCAGGCGCTGCTGCAGGCGATAACTGTCGGCCCTGTCGGCTGCCGGCCAGCTGACCGTGTAGGCCTCACCGGTGGAAGACGGCAGCGTGATATAGCTCGGGGACACCGGCGGCTGCAACCGGGCCACGGTGACACAGGCTTCCGGTGAATAGCCGGATTGATCCGTTGCGGTCTCCGCCCGCACTCGGTAGCAGTGGCGACCATCACTTAAATTACTGAGCATGTGGCTGCGGGCCGGACCCCGGTAAACTTGGTTATTGTCGCTATCTATCACCTTATAGTTAACGCTGAGCCCACCCTTGGTGATTTTTGTCCAGGTGAGTGTCAGCTTGCCGCCAATATTCGGTGTTGGCTGGGTAATCGATAGCACCGGCTTGCTCACATCGCGATTCACCGTTACCTCAACCAGGGAGGAGTAGGCCGAGCAGGTGTCCTTGGCATTGCAGGCGCGCACCTTGTAGCGGTAGGTGCCGTTGCCAATACCGGTAAAGTCCTTGCTCAAGCCGGCCCCGTTATACTCCACAGTGCCACCTTCGTTGACAAGTTGGTAACGGGTGGCAAATGGTTTGCTGTTCCAGCTCACGGTGTATTTGCCATCGAGGCTGTTGCTAGGAGAGACGCTGGGGCTGGGCACACCGGGGCGGATATACACTTCCAGATCGCCACTCTCCCGGTAGGAAGAGCAAGCAGCATTGCAGGCGCGCACCCTGAAACGGTAGACACTGCCGTGCTCCAGGCTGTCAACACGGGTATTGGTGGCACTGCCGGAATAAATGTTACTCCAGCTGCCGCCATCTTTGCGCTGCTGCAGTTCGTAGCGGGTGGCACCGCTGCTGGCGGCCCAGCTCAGATTGGCACTGCTGGAGGAGACGTAGCCGGGCACGCTGATTGAGGCTGGTCGTGGAGGCGGTACAGCGACAGTAATTGAAGGGCTGTAACGCCAATCACTATACTTGGAGGTACCACTGATCGTTACAAATGCGCGTACACGGTATTTATAAGTTCCATTTGCCAGCTTACCAGAACCCGGTACCTTTATAGACCGGACTCCCGTATTGGCTGCGGAGTAGATTTGCGACCAGGTACCGCTGCTACTGCTACAGGAACCCTTGCATTGAGAGACTTGGTATCCGGTTACTTTTGGCGGTGTACTTGAGGCAGCCCAATTGAGATTAAATACCCCATCCTTGTCTGCACCACTTTCATTGTTGGAAAAGCTGGTACTATTCGGGCTATTAGGTTTTCTGACAACCTTAATTTCGTTGGAATAGATCCACCGCCCTCCGTTAATATCACCAAAATAAAAATGCTTTATTCTATATTTATACACTGCTGAATCTTTCCCAGAAAAGTTTACGTTATGATTTCCTGGAGCCCCACCACCAATAGCTACGTAACTGCCGCCATCCCTGCTTTCTTCAATCAATATCTCACTACAATAAGTAAAAAAAATACTAGGCAAAGAATACCCTAACGTATAACTTCCATCTGTATCCGATGTCGGCAATGTAACCCCGCTGACTGATGGCGCACTGCCCGTGCATCCCTCATCTGGCGGTGGTGGAACGGCAAATACCAAATTTGAAAATGCTAAAAGTATAATAAAAGTAAATCGAAGCTTGATCCTGTCCATATTTTAATAAACCCTATATAAATTCAACCAATTTTCAAAATACTATTAGTGCAGCTTTAGCAACTCCAGCCTGAGTCTAAGCTGAAAAAATCTTACGCGAATCGTGAAATATTATACAGAAGGAGTGTGCAGTTGCACTTTCGTCTTCATCTGTATCTGCATCCCTAACTGGTGCGATCGATCCATAAAAAGCCACATTAAATTTATCATTTCTGTAAAACTTTAGCCACCACCACATTGATCCGCTTCTGAATTGCATCCAATTTCAGTTACTTGGTCTTTTGCGAAATATCCTCGGCCAAAATACGCTCGTGCCGTTTGCGCAATTCGCTCAGGCGCCTACTGGCTTGACTCAGTGGACGGCGCTGAGCCAGCTTATCGCGATGCTCAGCGACAAACTCTACCCTATTCCTTCCTCGTAAATTCTTCACACTGGCCGCCAGCTAGTTCACTTTTTTCAAGCATTCATGCTATTCAAGGCACAAAAAGAGAAACCTATGGCCTACCCGACAAGCTGGCCCGTGAACCACAAAGTGGTTCACGGCTTCGCAGTCACAGCATCGCCACACCAAACAAAGCTGCATACCTTTGTACACTGTACTAAAAACATCACTTTATTCGATTAAATTTTATTATTTTTAATAACATTAAATCACTTTTGGCATCCACCCTATAATGAATTTTTATACCATATCCTTTCCTATTAAATCAATAAAACGCCATCACAGAAACTTAACTGTATAATTTGACATTTTATACCTGCTTAGAACACACAGATTCAATATTTAAACTTTTTCTGTAAAGAGTCTGACAGCACGATTTGGGCGATTTCTTGTAGTGGGAAACGAATTGGTCAAATAGCACTTTGTGAAGGTTGGCTGCCAGAGAGCGTTTCTGCTGTTGCTCAAACCGACACACTGGCAGGCGTTGGGAGCGGGTTTGGAGGACACTGTCGAAGCGCAGCTGGTCGTGATCGTTAAGACCCACAAAGTCGAGAGCAATTGCCAGCAGCCTCTATCGCACTAGTTGTTCGGGGCTCTGTTCAACTCGGCGGGATCTCGTAGATCATAAACGACACCCGCAACGGAGCGAGCCAAGCCCAGGCGGCGGTCGCACTTTCTCAGGAGCAGCAGGCCGGCATTGGAGGTCAAATCACCGCCAGTGAATTCTGCGGTGATTTTGCGACGGGAAATAAAAAAACACTGAGTTCAGGCTGGTAGCATTTTTGCACGCGGAATTTCTTATTGGGCTACTTTAAACACCAGCCATGATGTGACTTTCCGCTGTTTTTGTATCTGAAGTCGTGCAAAATCCGAGCTAGCATAGAGATAACAGCGCGCAATCAGGGCGGTAAATATCACGCCAGCATAGGCACTATCGAGCAGCCAATCAATCGATAAGCCCCATGGCCCGTTTACCGCTCAACAGGGTTTCAAAACCGTGTGAACAAAAAAAACTGCCCACACGGCGCCGGGACATCAGAAACTATACGTCAGACCCAGGTAGGCGCGGCGACCGGAATAATAGGAGCCATACACCCGGTTCTTTTCCCCCCAGTAGCGGTCCACCTTTTCCTCGGTCAGGTTGATAATTGAAGCGGAGAGCACAAGGGAGTCCATCAGGGTATAGGATGCGTTCACATCCACCTGATCGTACTCATCGGTAAAGGTATTGATACCGTTGTGGAAACCATCTGCATAGGCGCTGCGATAGTTGTAGGAGGCCCGCACACTGAAGTCGTTGGTCTCGTAGTACACCGACAAGTTGTACTGGTCTTTGGAGGTACCCGCAATCTCTGTTTTGGATTTAACCCCTTCGAGATCAATCTCCGCCAACTCTGTATCCGTATAGGTGTAGTTGGCAAGCACCCCAAAACCGTTATCAAAGGCATACTGCGCAAACAGTTCCACACCCCGGGCAGTGGCATCGGTACCGTTGAGGGGCATATTCATGGCCACCTTCACAGTTTCACCTTTAATTTCCCTGGTGACTATGGAGCTGCCGTTGATCACGAAAGAGGCGATATCCTTCTGGAACAGGGTCAGTCCCATTGCCGAGGCATCGTCGAAATACCACTCCAGACCCAGGTCAAACTGATCCGCATTGTAGGGTTCCAGTTCGGCGTTGCCCGCATAGCCAGTCCTCGGGCCTGGCGACGGCAGATTCGGATTGTTCGGATCGGGTAGCGGGGCGTGGATCGTTTCAGAGCCACCCAGGTCGGAGTAATCCACCCGCGCAATTACCCGTGCAAGAGCTGCACGCATGACCAGTTGATCGGAAATATCCCAGGCAATATTGGCGCTCGGCAGAATATCGGTGTTGCTGCTATCGCGAACATTGGGCTCATCCTGTAGCTGCCCCTCGATATTATCAAAGGTGCGCGCATACTGTTGGGTCTGCACCGCGCGAATACCAAAGTTTCCGCGCAA
This sequence comes from Microbulbifer jejuensis, assembly GCF_047289955.1. Taxonomy (NCBI): domain Bacteria; kingdom Pseudomonadati; phylum Pseudomonadota; class Gammaproteobacteria; order Cellvibrionales; family Microbulbiferaceae; genus Microbulbifer; species Microbulbifer jejuensis. The sequence continues at coordinate 23,204 of NZ_JBLBUB010000039.1, read as the reverse complement.
AAAGGACGAGGCGAAATTCTGCTGTACATAGGCCGCGGTGACTTCTTCGCCAATGCGATACACCTGGTTCGTCTCAATAAGCACCGTAGGATCACCGTAAGTCTCATAGAGAAACGCTTTCAATTTCTCAAACTTCAGGTAGGCAAAGCCGGGCACATTGACGCCGCCAATAATATTGTCGAGCGGGCCATCCGAAAGAATATCGATGGTATCCGGCACGCCACTGGGATCCGTGTGGAAGGAGTCGTCCGGCCACCAGGGATAACAGGCACCGTCGACACCACCCCAATTGATGGTCGGGCAAGGGGGCTTGTCATCGTCCCAAGCCTGCCTAGTAATCCGCCGGTTAATTTCGTGATCGCGGTATTTCAGTCCCAGGTCCAGGGCGCTGAACCAGCCATAATCCATATCAATGGATACATCCATCTGGTAGTAGTTTTCCTGATCTTCACTGCTGGCCCAATGAGAAGAGAACCAGTCGTACAGGGGATAGGTATTGGGGTCGCCCAGATCGGCACTGGTATCAATCTCCGCGGTGCCACTGCTGAGATCCCAGCTCCAATCAGTCACGGTACCATAGCGCGCGTTCACCGATGCAAACAACTTCTCAGACGGCCCCCCTTCCGCGCCGGTATTCCCTACAACCAGGCGCAGGCTATAACCATCCCCCTGATAACTGACATTGAAATCCAGGGTATCGGAACTGTATTTCGCGCGCGTGTAGTCGCCGGCTACCTGCGGCGACTGCAATTGTGTCTGGCCCCTGTCCAGCATGCCGATGCCGAGCAAGGTATCGCCATCCTCATCAAACTTAAGACCACCAGGGGCAATGGCATCACCATAGTTCCACTCAGGAAATACGATGCGATAGTTTTCTGAATTGCCCCCCTGTTCAAAGCGAAAATAATTGAAGCCGAATTCCAACTGCTCCAGCGGGCGCCACTGGGCACTGAACTGCATTCCCTCGCGGGTGCGCGCCTCCTCAAAGACACTGCCCACCACGGCCCTGGGGGCATAAAAATCCCGGTATTCGTTACCGTCGATATCCACCAGGGAACCTCTGGCCTCTGTGCCCTCCTGCGGTGCTTCATCACCCTGCCAGCCCCAGTTTTCTACCGAGGTGCTAATAACGCGGTTCTGGCGATCCTGCCTGGAATAGCCAAACAACACACCAACGGTCTCCTGATCATTTTTCCAGGAGTAAAAACCCGTGAACTGGGGCTCATACTTCCGGGTGACATCCGCATAAGTGGTCTCCACGGCTACCCTACCCTCTCCCGCATCCAGATCCAGGGGCCTGCGGGTATGCAAAACCACGGTACCGCCGATTCCCCCTTCATCCAGTTTTGCTTCGGGACTCTTGTAGACATCCGCGCGGGAAATCATCGCCGACGGCAACAGCGTATAGGAGAAAGACCGTGACGGATCATCACCCGGCGTGGCGATATAATTACCGTTCAGTTGGGTGAAGGTCAGCTCCGGCGCAGTACCGCGGATACTGACCCGCGCGCCTTCCCCGCCACTGCGGACGATGGACACCCCGGGCACCCGCTGCAGGGCGTCCGCCACGTTTTTATCAGGAAATTTACCGATATCCACAGCGGTAATTGAATCTACCACCGCGTTGGAAAAACGCTTCACATTGAGATTTTTCTCCATGCTCTGGCGAATACCCAGTACCACCACTTCCTCAAGGGCCGGGCTCTCTGTTGCTTCCTCCTCCGAACTCTGCGCCTGTGTTATACCGACAATACTGCACAGCACCAGCACACTGGCGGATGTACGCAATAATTCCACTTGACGGTTTGTTTTTAGGGATTTTTCTTTCATTGCTCAACGCCTCTTTTATTATTGTCCGGGCCTCCCGCTCACCCTCTCGACCCGGCATGCTTCAATGCCAAGCTATCGGAATAAGCCCCGGCTTCGGGTCTACCCGTCCCTGGTTTACGTTTTTTTAAATGGCAACCCGCTTTCCCGCGGGTTGACGCCATAGGGGGGTACTCAGCTATCCAGGCCGAGTCGCTTTAGTACCTCGGGCGGTGCTCCGGGGAAGCTGGCCATGGGCCTGTTGCCCAGGTAGCCGATATCCGCCATACCTTCCTCGGTGGTGTAGAAAGCGGTTGCCGTGAGAACCCTGATCTTGGCAAAGAAACGCGCGCCAGCCCGGAACTCCGGCTTTGCGGTGCGGGTCCACCTGATGTCTTCACAGATCGCGGTTTTTTGGGATTCACTCAGCTCGATAAAGGGCGCATCGAACCTGCGCCTGGACTCCCCATCCAGCCAGACAACCCCGCCACGCACGGTGACAAAGTCCGCTTTGTTGTTGGCATAAGGCGCACTGACATATTCGTTGATGTAGTTCTGTGCCCCCACAGAGGAAGCGCTGGGGGAGATTTCATCTGCCGGGATAATCACATCGCACAGAGCCGCCAGTACCGCCAACTCGCCCGCATCCAGCTGCATCTCCCAGGGCACTACTGGATTGAGCAGATCCGGGTCTGTCGGGGTTCCCCTGGCCAGGGTTTGTTTTGGAGCATCCAGGTTTTTCACCGCGGGTTTTGCCGCTGGCTTGTCCTCCTCCACCACCACCTTTTGCGCGACCTTCTCCGAACAGCCAATCACCGGAACTGCAGCGGCGGTGGTCGCGATCAAACGCAAGACATTGCGGCGGCCCAGGTTGGTTTTTTCCTCGCTCATATCAGATGTTCCTCTTCTTGAACTGGTCCACGATGTGGTCACAGGTACGCCAAGCCAGCGCCATAATGGTCAGGGTTGGGTTTTTATCGGCATTGGAAACAAAGGGGGCGCCGTCGGTGAGAAAGAGGTTGGGAACCTCCCAGGACTGGCAGTAAGGATTGAGTACAGAGTCCCTCGCATTGGAACCCATGCGCGCGGTGCCCACTTCGTGGATGATCGCACCCCCATTGATAATTGCCTTGGCACCGTCTGTATGCACGGTGGAGGTCACCTTGCCTCCCATGCCTTTGATAATTTCAGCAAAGGTTTTGTGCATGTGCGCAGCCTGGTTCAGTTCCTGCGCACTCCACTGCCAGTGGAATTTCAGCACCGGGATGCCCCACTGGTCCACCTGGTCTGTATCAATTTCGCAATAGCTGTCATCGTTGGGGATCATCTCCCCACGACCATCGAACCAGACAAAGGAGCCGTAGTAGCGTCGGCAGGCTTGCTTGAAATCCCTGCCAAAAGCGCCGGCGGTAAAGTCCCCCATGCCGCCGAAGGCGCCGGCACCCGGCATATTGCGGCCACCGCCAAATTCAATGTGGTAACCCCGGGCAAAATCCAGGTCTCCACGCAACTGCTCCCTGTACAGCCACCAAGGCATATACATATGCATTGCGGAGGCACCGTCCTCGTTATGGGCGGGCAGGTTTTCCAATGCGGGAATCTGTCCACCCACACCGGCACCCACGGTATCCATCAGGTATTTGCCCACGACACCACTACCGTTGGCGAGGCCGTCGGGGAACAGTGTACTTTTTGAATTGAGAAGAATACGTGAGGTCTCGGCGGCACTGGCCGCAACCACCACGGCGCGGGCACTGACGAACTTTTCCCGGCGGGTGTTTTTATCGATATAGACAACCCCGCTGGCATTGCCTTGCTTATCGACGGCGACCTCACGCACCATGGCATCGGTAATCATATCCAGATTTCCAGTGGCCAGTGCCGGCGGCAGCAGCACAGTGGTCGACTGGAAATTTGCCTTGATCGAGCAGCCGCGCCCGCAGGGCGTGGCCCAAAAACAGGCTGCGCGGGACTGCATGGATGCACGGGTTACCTCTTGTGCGAGCTTGTTGTCGGGGAAGAGTTTGTGCGGGATAGTATCGTGGTCAAGGCGCTCGCTTAGGATCGCGAGATGTGCCGGAATCACGGGGATGCCCAGCTTGTCACAGGCTTTTTTGGCCAGCAGTTCGTAGGCGCGGGGTTTCGGCGGGGGTAGTAAAATGCCTTTGGGAGAATTCGGGGTGTTCTCCAGTCCCTCATTGGAACCGTAGACACCGATCAACATCTCGGTCTTGTCATAGTAAGGTGCCAGGTCTTCATAATCGATGGGCCAGTCAAAACCGAGTCCATCGCGGGAATAGGGTTTGAAATCGTACTTGCCCATACGCAGTGAAATGCGTCCCCAGTGGTTGGTACGCCCCCCCAGCATGCGGGCGCGCCACCAGTCAAAGCGCCTGCCCCGCTCACGGGATGCCTGGGTGTAGGGCTCACCGGGTACTGTCCAACCGCCGTCCACGGTCGCATCGTAAAACCCGAAAGGCTTATCCGGTGTGCCGCCGCCACGCAGCGGCGCATCCTTGGGCAGATTGAACATGGGGGTTTCCTGAACCGGGTCATAGGATCGCCCCGCTTCCAGCATCAGCACCTTGAGCCCGGCGGTTGCCAGCACATAGGCAGCCATGCCGCCCCCCGCCCCGGAACCCACAATCAGGGCGTCGTACTGTTTCTTTTCAAAATCCTCACTCGGCATAGCACCCTCCAAATTCATCAATTATTTTTTATTTGTTTGTAATTTTTTCAGTTTGCATTTCAAGAAAATTGTAACCGGTTACATTATTGGGAAAATTTTTACTCGCTTTCTTCCAGCAAACCACCCTTGATTAGTCCCTTGGGGGTACCAGAAAGCGGCGCAAAAGTTGCGATGTCTGCAGCCATACCATGCATTGAATATAATTTATTATCATTTTTCATACTGTAACCGGTTACATTAAAAATAAATAATTTTTGATTAAAGCACACTGCCCCATAGAGATCCTGCCTTGGACAGCGAACTCCCCCGGGGGCAGCGAGTCAAACCGGCACACAACGGGAAGATCCGCATTTGCCGGATATCCACTGCGAGAGTCCCATGGATCAAAGCCTGCGGATTTTGATCTTTCGATACCAGACTTTATCGCCATGGTCCTGCAGGGCGATATGGCCCCTTGTGCTGCGCGCAAACCCGGGATAATTGGAAAACTTGCTTCTGGCGAAGCGCGTCTTCCAGTCGTCAGACCAGAGCCGATAACTCACGATCCTGGTACCATTGAGCCAGTGCTCGACCCGACCATCCTGCAATCGAATACGTGTTTTGTTGTACTGCCCGGCAGGTTTCGCTTTTGCAGCGCTCGGCGCATACAGGTCAAACACAGCGCCGGCGCTGTGGCTGGGTTTTTCCAGGTTGGGGAAAGCCCTATTGTCGAGTACCTGATACTCCATGCCACTCATCCACACCGGTGCATCCCCACTGGCAGCGCGATAAATAATACCGCTGTTACCCCCCTGGGAGATTTTCCACTCCAGGGCCAGTTCAAAGTCGGCAAACTGCTCTGCCGTTATCAGGTCCCCCGCCCCTCCGGCGGTGAGCACCAGATTGCCGTCGAGCACCTGCCATGCGCCGCCGGCTTGGGTACCGTTGACCCCGGTCCAGCCTCCGAGTGTCTCACCGTCGAACAGGTCGACCCACTCAGCATCCGCTTGCTTGGCGGCGATTTCCCCTGTGCGCTCACAACCGGCGGAGGCCATCAGCAATGGAAGGACCAGCATCAACAATCGACCGGCACGGGTTTTTATCAATATTCTCATCGTTATGCTCTCCAAACTATGCGGTAATTTCCCGCTCCACCGGGCTCAACCGGTCGGGCGATACTGGTCTCAAACATCCTGAAGGGGGCCTGTGCTTTCCCGTAGCACCAGATTAAAAGGCAAAATGGTGCGGCTGGATTTCAACGGCTTTGCGTCAATCATCAGGCGCAGGGTTTCCATGGCGTAGCGCCCCAATGCCTCCGCGGGCTGGTCGATGGTGGTCAGGGGGGGATCGGTGAACTGCGAGAACTCGATGTTATCGAATCCGGCAATAGACACATCCCCCGGCACTGTCAATCCCATCTTCTTGGCCTGGTGAATGGCACCAATCGCCATTTCGTCATTCATACAGAAAATCGCCGTCGGTGCATGGGCGGCCGAGAGCAGCGCCTCGGCACCCCGCTGCCCCGATGGCATGGTAAATTCCCCTTCTGTCACGCGTCCTGAGTCAAGCTGCAGCCCGTGCTTTTCCAGTGCCTGGCGAAATCCCGCCAGGCGGTCGCGCACAATCGGGCTTGCCACGGGCCCGGTAATCACTCCGATGCGGCTGTGCCCCAATTCCATCAAGTGTTGTGCAATGGCCTGTGCCGCGCCGCGGTTATCCAGCTCAACCACCGGGTAACGGTCATCCTCGGCGATGCGCTCACAGGCATTGACCATCGGCACAGATGCCGCCAGGGTGGCGTCCTTGTCGGCAAAAGGATAACTGCTGTCCAGTTGGATCAGTCCGTCTGCCTGATTGGTTAATGCCATGCCCGCGTAAAACTGTTCGTTGGCCGGTTGCCCTTTTGTATCGCCCAACAGCACCGAATAGCCCTGATCCTGAGCGGCCTTTTCAATGCCCCGGATTACCCTGGAAAAAAAGGGATTGGCAATATTGGGCACCAGCACCATCACCGCAAACGATTTACCGGAACTGAAATTCCTGGCCAGGAGATTGGGCCTGTAACCGACCTCATCCACCGCCTTCAGTACCCGCGCCCTGGTTTGCGGGGAAACCACTTTCGGGTCCTTCAAAGTCCGGGACACAGTTGCCACCGATACCCCGGAACGCCGGGCAACTTCGCGAATGTTCGACATATGTACCTGTATATTTTCTGTAAAAAGTTAGTTTACCCGGGTCGGATTAGGGCTGATCCCCCGCTGGCGAGGGTGCCGAATCGTCGGCCGCATGTTTGTCAACGCGGATTCTGCGCCTGCGATCCCAGAACCAAATAAACCCGAAAATCGGTAGCAAAAACAGGGGCACCACCGCCAGTGACTGGAAGGATTGCACCGAGGCAGTCACCAGCACCGCATCGAGCTCCGCACCACGCAACTGCTCGAAAGCCTCAAGGCCACCGGCAGCTTCTATTTTTGTGCGGTCGAAGACCGCCCCCAACTGCGGCAATATGAATTGTATGGACAAGCCGCCGGCAAAACCCAGTAGCCCAAGAAACAGCGCACCGCCACGCACAAAGCGTTCGGACACCGTGGCCAGCATGGTGGGCCACATATAACAGACACCGATTCCCCAGACGGTTGCCGCCAAAAATGCACTCACCGGGGAGCGCGCCAGACTCAAGCTATACAGTCCCACCGCCGCAAGCAGGCTGCTGACCCAGAGCAGCCCCACAGGGGACAGCCATTTCGCCAACTGCCCGGCAAAATGCCGCATCACAAACATCAACATGCTCACATATACCAGGATCAGGATGCCTTTCATGCCCACTACCCGCGAGAGTGTCAGATCTACCCACTGACCGGGCGCCAGTTCTGTCGCCGCCGTCAGCCACATGCACAGCCACAACAGGATAAACATAGGGTGCTTGAATACCTCTTTGAACATCTCCTCATAGCTGACCCCGGAGGACACCCGCTCGGTGACCGGGAAATCCGTTATCACTACAAGCCAGGCCATAACCAGCGCTGGCAACACCAGTACCGCCAGGTTCAACTGCCAGGGCCATTCCAGCGCGGAGATTGCCAGCCCCAACAGACCGCCCACCACAATGCCCGCCGGCCACCAGGCGTGCAGAACATTCAGGCGGTGGGTTTTGTTGGCGGGGTCGCTGGCGGCGACCATTGGATTGCTGGCCGCTTCCACCGCCCCCCAACCAAGCCCGGTCAACAGCAGTCCCGCCAGCACCAGGTTTTCTACACCGGTAATGGGAGGTGTCAGGGAGGCAATAATAATCAGCAGGCTGCCGAGTACATAGCCGATTGCGGAGAGCAGCAACATCCGCTTGATACCGACAAGGTCCACCAGGGCACTGCCAAACAGCAGCGTGAGGGCAAAGCCGGTGAAAGTGAAACCCAGGGCCTCACCCACCATGGTGGTGGAGTTGGCGAGATCAATCTGGTCGTAAATATCCGATTGCAGATTCCCCGCAATGGACGCCCTGACGGCGAACCCCAACCCGATCATAAAAATAGAGAGGTTGCCTACCAGAAAAAGATTTCTGCTCAGTGGTGGTGCAGGTGGGTGCATTGATCCAATCTCCGTGCCCGTTATTTTTATAAACTGCGCAATGGCATTATTCGCGCTAGTGGAAAGACTCTACCGTAGGCCGAGTATCCTGCGATTGCGCGCGCTGTCGGATTTCGCTCCGGCGAAATCGTCAAAGGCCTTGTCTGCGACGGTAATCAGGTGATCGCGGATAAAAGGCGCACCCTCGCGGGCCCCTTGCTGTTGATCCTTGATACAGCACTCCCACTCCAAAACCGCCCACCGATCAAATCCGTACTGGGTCAGCTTGCTGAAGATCCCGCGAAAATCCACTTGGCCATCGCCGAGGGAACGAAATCGACCGGGGCGTTCTATCCAGGGTGCGTAGCCGCCATAGACACCGGCCCTGCCATTGGGGCGGAATTCCGCATCCTTCACATGAAAAGCCTTGATGCGCTCGTGGTAGAGATCAATAAAGGCGAGGTAATCCATCTGCTGCAGCAACAGGTGGCTGGGATCGTAGAGAATGTTGGCTCTGGGGTGGTGGTCAACCGCTTGCAGAAAGCGCTCGAAGGTCAACCCATCGTGCAGGTCCTCGCCCGGATGCAGTTCATAACAGACATCGACACCGGCGCGATCAAATGCCTCCAGTATCGGTCGCCACAACCGGGCCAGCTCGCGAAAGCCCTCTTCCACCAGCATGGCGGGGCGCTGGGGCCAAGGGTAGACAGTGTGCCAGAGCAGTGCTCCGGAAAAAGTTGCGTGGGATTTGAGTTTCAGGTTCGCACTGGCTTGCGCCGCCTTAACCAGCTGCGAGTGCGCCCACTGTGCGCGGCCCTGCAGATTTCCGCGAACCCCGGCGGGGGCAAAAATATCCAGCATCTCGCTGTAGGCCGGGTGTGCCGCTACCAACTGCCCCTGCAGATGGGTGGAAAGCTCGGTAATCTCTACACCCGCGGCATGGCAGACCCCGAGAATATCGTCGCAATAGGCTTGGCTGTTGCAAGCCAACGCCAAGTCGAAAATACGTTTGTCCCAAGTGGGAATCTGTATGCCTTTATAACCCAGACCTGCCGCCCAGGCCGCCATCGACGCAAGTGAAGCCGGTGCGTCGCCTGTGGGCAGAAACTGGGCGAGAAAAATTCCCGGCCCCTGAATGCTCGGTGCCTTCATTCTTTGTTATCCTTTCTACAGCTGTACATCAATCAGAAACTGTTAGCAGTTGCGATCATCCCCGCTGACCCCAGTAGGGCCTTAGTGGCACCCAGGCAGATTGGCTGCTGCTTTGGATAGCACCACGCACAAACGCCATGCTGCGCACTCCCACTGCAATGTCTCCCACAGCATGCACACCCTCTATGGCCCGGCCATGCCGCTTGCACCGGACCATGGCGGCAAAATCCCGGTAAAGATTGGCGAAGGCTTCGATGTAGCCCTCCGGATGTCCCTGCGGCGTTCTCAACCGTGCGCGAACCTTTTCGTCCAGGTAGGCACTATCGACGCCAGCCCGATACACGGCGTCAGCCTGTCCCCGGCGCTTTACCTGCAACCGGTTCGGGTTCTCCTGCTCCCAGAAAAGGGAGCCCAGTTCGCAGTGGACACTGATATTCAGGTTGTTGCCCTCGCCCCCACACACTTGGCTTGCCATTAGGGTGCCGCGGGCACCACTCTCCAATTTGAACAACGCTGCACCATCATCATCCAGAAGCCGGCCGGCAACCGCCGTTTGCAGATCTGCACAGATCGCGGTTACCCACTGACCGGTAATGTATTCAACCAGGTGGTGCGCATGGGTGCCGATATCGGCAAAACAACCGCTCTCCCCGGCGCGTTGAGGGTCGGTGCGCCAGTGCGCCTGTTTGCTGCTGTGGGTGTCATCCGGCTGTGCCAGCCAGCCCTGAGCGTAGGCAACACTGACACGGCGGACAGGGCCCAGTACCTTTGACTGCACCATATCCCGCGCTTGCATCACCATGGGATAGGCGGCGTAGGTATGGGTCAGCCCGTACAGTCGCCCGGATGCCTCGACCACCTTTTTGAGTTCGAGCACTTCTTCCAGTGTGCGGGCAGCCGGCTTATCCGAAAGCACATGAAAGCCCGCTTCCAGGGCGGCAACTGACACCGGCAGGTGCCAGTGATTGGGCGTTACCACAGCGACAAACTCCATGCGCTCGTCGCAACTGCGCGCAGACTCTGCGCGCATCATTTGCTGGTAATCCGAGTAGACCCGATCTGCCGGCAGCCCGAGTTGTTCTCCACTGGTCCGGCTCCGCTCGGGGTTGTTGCTGAAGCAGCCGGCTACCAGTGCAACCTCACCATCAAGCGCAGCGGCCATACGGTGAATCGGGCCGATAAAGCCCCCTTCTCCACCGCCAACCATCCCCATTCTCACCTTTCTGTCCATACATCTGCCCGTAGCGAAACACCGCTTCTGTGCGGCTCGCACCTTTGTATACACTGTTGTTGTTTTTGCGGGCTTACCGCTGATATTGAAATGTAACCGGTTACATTTCTGATGAACAATACGTCAATTAGATGAAGATGCAATACCTATAAACCCTATTGGCGCATATATCTTCTTTTTGTGTAAAGGACGTTTGGTCTGTGCCGCCTTCGTCGTGGTCACACTGTCCCACTCATTTGCCGCCTGGCGTGTGTTAAGGAACCTGAATTCCCCCCTGCCCTGGCGCAAGCATTGTGGGAGTGTGTCAAACCAGGGCTGTCACTCACCGCAGCGATCAAAACCCTTCGTACTTGTCGAAACTCCCTATGAAACCCTGTGTTGAAGCCTTCTGTCCGGAGACACCTGGCAAAACCCAACAATGCTTTTTTAAAATGGAAGTCTTTGCTGACTTGGTGAACAGGTTTTGTCAGCAGTGTATCCCGGAACTTTCTCGCAAGGCAGGAGGGAAGCATACCCCTGTGCCAGGATCGTCTGCGGCATGGATGCCGATGACGAACGTACAGGGATGTATTCACAACACGCCCCGGGAGAGGGGTATTCTTTCCTTCCGGCCCGATAGTAACAGTGGTATGCCAACTGCCATAGTTCAAAGCCACATCATAGAGAGGGGCCTGGCGAAGTGGCACGATGCAATAAAATACTCAACGTGCATTCGGGTTGCTTCTGTCTGGATAACACGGATTTTTATACAGAATATTCTGTAGACCAGAAAGAAAAGCGCCACCACTGAAGCCTGTTATTTTTTACGGATTGTCCTCCAGTTTACCGGTTTGAAAGTCTCGCACACTGCGCCAAAAACACAGCAGGTCAATTATTGAAGACTACAATGCAAACAGGTTGAACCCTTTAATGCCAATAAAATTATGACCCGACACAACCCCCCAATTGATAAAAACAACCTTAGTTAGGAATAGCGAATATGTTTACAGCCCTCTTCGCTCCAGTCACACAGAGGCGGTGGCTTAAGGAATTACCCGTCAAAAAGAAATCAAGATCGAGGGCACTTCGGGTAAAACGCTTCACCAATGTACATGCAGGCTATCTTGAAAAGCACACAGGCCATACGGGCTTTGAGGCAATATTGCGCCGGGTATTTTTCTGCTGCGTCCTTCTTGCCTCACTCTCAGTGACCCCCGCTGTCGGCGTGGAAACGCCACCCGCCAATAAATCAAACCCGGTGACTTTACTCGATCCAATGGGTATCAAGAAGTTCGTCAATGAGCTTCCACGGCCCATCGAACTCCTGCCCGAAGATGGTGCTGCGGTCGATCTGCCGGTCCGGTCCGGGCCTGTTTGGATGGGTCTGCGCGATGGAAACGACGAGCGCCTGATGACGACCGTATGGGGCTTTGAGTACGCAGGGCGGGTCCACTCCCCGGGCCCCACATTTCGAGCGCGCACGGACCGGCCATTTTCGGTGCAGTGGCTCAATGAACTTTCGGGCCCCCATCTTTTTCCCGTCGACCGCTCCATCCATCTCGCCAGTACCAAGGACCCGGATGCGGTGCCCATCGTGATCCACCTGCATGGGGGCCACAGCGAGTGGGAGAGTGACGGCAATCCGCTCGCTTGGTACACCCAGGGCTATAAAGAAACTGGCCCCCTGTTCAAGAAAAAAATCTATCACTATGATAACTCCCAGGATGCCGCCACGATTTGGTACCACGACCATACCTTGGGTATGACCCGCCTTAGCAACTATGCCGGACTCTTCGGCTTTTATCTGATCGGCGACGAAAACGAAGACCGGCTGATTCACGAGAAATTGCTGCCCAGCGCGCATCGCACCATCCCAGTCGCGATCGCAGACCGATTATTTACCGCAGAGGGGCAACTCTATTTCCCCGGCTGGCAGGACCAGCCTTCGTCACCGGTTCTGAACCGGACTGTAGAGGCCAACTGGCCCAACCCCTCGCACCTGGATGAGTTTTTCGGCAATGTGATGGTTGTCAACGGTATGGCCTGGCCCAAGGTCAGCGTCTCCCCGCACGTTTATCGGCTGCGCCTGTTAAACGCCGCCGACACGCGCACACTTGTGCTCAAAATCGACGGCGATGTCCCGTTTGTGCAGGTCGGCGGCGACGGCGGATTTCTCGACCGCCCTGTCCGGCTGTCCGAGTTGGTACTGGCCCCCGCGGAGCGCGCAGATGTGCTTTTGGACTTCAGCCAGTATTCGGGTCGCAAGCTTATATTGCGTAACCTTGGGCCCGACGTCCCCTTCAAAGGATTTGTCGAGGCGCAGGACCCCAAAAACTCCCTCGCACTGGTGTATAATCGGGGCGGTAACCGTGTTTTGAGCGACGGCCGCGGCGGTATCACTCCGCCAACGGATCCGCAAACAAGCGGCCAGGTACTGCAATTTGAAGTACTCCCGGCCACCGGATCTGCCAACACCAAGGGTAAGCCACGGGCAACCATCGGGGACCTGAGGCTCACAACCAACACGCCCCTGCGCCGCCCCCTCGACAGGTTGAGCGAAGCCCAGGCAAGCCGCACGCGGCAGCTGGCTACTTTCCGCCTGGATGATCCCTACGGTCGCAACCTCCTGTTGCTCGGCACCCTGCAGGATGGTTCTCTGTTCTTTGAAGATCCCGCGACGGAGATTGTCGAGCACAACGCAGTCGAAATCTGGGAGATCTACAATCCCACCAGATCCGCACACCCCATCCATATTCACCTGGTCGAGTTTCAGGTGCTCGATCGCCAACCCTTCAAGGGCAAGCTGATTACAAAATCCCAGGCATTCCTGCATACCGACAAGCCTTTCCAAGGTGCCCGACTGAAAATCGAAGCCCTTACGGGGGAGCGACTCCCGCCGCGCGCCGAGGAGCGCGGCCCCAAGGACACGGTAATAGCCCTACCGGGCCAGGTCACCCGGGTCATCGCCCACTTCGATCGCGAGGGCATCTATGTCTGGCACTGCCACCTACTCTCCCACGAGGACTACGATATGATGCGGCCCTTTGAGGTGCTGGCGCCGACATCGTCGAAAACACCCTAGCGCAGACTTGCAAACGATGACTCTTGCTTGGTTGCAAATTCTAAAAAAACCTCAACCCGGATTTCCGATTCGACCTCGGAAATCATGAGAAACACCTTTGAATTGAATAGCGATAGTTTACTCTAATAACAATAAAGAGCTCTATGATGCCCGCCGGAGATCGTTGCGATTAAAACCTTTACATTTTGAGTATGTCCATTTTGGAAAAACCTCTGCTGTTGTCGAAGTACCGTCCAACGACAGGCAAAGGCGCAAGTCTGCGTGCAAACAACTTGTAAGGAAGGAAAGCTATGCTATTGTGATGCTGCAATGTGTACCGGCTGGTTTCAAGCAAAAAAATTTCGCACAAGGCACTCCCCTCTGGATAAAAAAGTACCAAATCTATGGGAAAACACCCAGGCCTGTATTGGTTATCAAATCGCATTATATGTACCGGCGACACTGATAACTATTTTGTTTGTCTCTGGCAGACAATTGTCATCATTGTGTAAAACACCTGACATCACCAGGATAATTTCCGGCAATTCTAGCGCATGTTTCCAGAGGGGATGTTAGGGATCAACTTTTCAACATCAGGGAAGATTGCAAAATGCTACAACACCTCAAAACCACATGGCTTGGCTGTGCCCTTGCGACAAGCTTCTGCCTCACCGCTACTGCTCAAGCACCGCTTGCCAACGGTGACATTCTCGTGACCGACCCGGCCATCCTTGAAGCCATGGGCTTTGAGCGGAATGCAGACAACGTCTACATGGCGCCAGGCGTTGAGTGGGAGGACAGTCTGGATTCTGGCGCATCACCATCTGTTGACCCCGATATCCAGGCCATGCTGTTTCCATCTGGGAGCACAGATTATTCACCGGTTTCACCGAAGGAATTTATCGGCCGGGTCGATACCACCGGTTCACAATGGCTGTACTCGGCTGGTAACGGGGTTGAGCTCAGTCGTCTCGGTACCGAGCGCTTCGCCGACGCGCAAGTTGAGGATCTGCCTAACGGCGGGATATTACAGTTTTTCAGGTGGTGGTGGTCTGACAATGATCCCAATTCGATGATGGCGGTTTTTCTTTTCGAAATATGTCAGCCTGCCTTCGCCGGTGGCGCCATCACCTTCACAACAGTCGCCACCGATACGAGCCTTGACAACCCCAATGGGTCCGCAGCGATCAGTACGGCAGCCCGGCCCATCGACACCCAAAGCTGTTATTACCTCGCTCGCATACGTTTTGATGCCGCAACAAATCTTTTGAGGCTTCAAAAAGTCCGACTTCAGTTCACCCACCCCTAGCCTGTATGATGCGGTGGAGCCCACTCTATTATGGGCTCCATGCTCTGGCCCACAGAAACAAAACCTCATAACCCAAGCCATCTTTTTTTATTGCTTGCATATCTCTCCCCGCAGTTCGCGGTATTATCCCTGCTCCGAGGTATCTGCGGGTAACGGATCACCTCAAAAAAATACCGAAAATACACTTTAGTCAAAGGAAGTATCCATGTATTCCAACCATCCCAAGGTAGCGCTGACGCTACCCCTCTTTCTGGCGCTCCTGGTCAGCAGTTGCACCCAACTGGCACCCAGATACGATGCTGAGCTCTATTCTGATCTCACCGAGGTCAATGTCGAACTCATGCAGTTTTTCTCTTCAGTGACCCATGGTACCCATAAGAACACCTATCCAGAGAGAAACGGGCACTATCATGCACTGATTGGCAGGATTGATGCATTGGCCATGCAATCGAATACCCGCCCTATTCCCAATCGGGACGCCTTAAAAAAGATCAACCACTATTTGAATGCCACAGAGACGAATATCCTCTTCGAGGAACAACCGCCCAGCGTTAACTGCCTGCAGAGGATTTCAATCAGCCTGAACAGAATGCGCGAGGAGGACGAAGACAAGGGGCTTCACACCGGTGCGGTTGCGCTGTTTAAGAATGAAGTATTGATCTCCATGGACCAGGCACTCACCTATGAATCGTTTCTAAATCGCTGAGGATTTCCACATGTCACTTGATGTTAACCAACTGATCTCCAAAATCAAAGATACAGCATCCGCCATCATCGCCCACGACATCACTGAAATTCGCGGTTTCTCAGAACGTCAGTTGTCGGCCCTGGCCCTGCAGACGCAGTTGATTACCAAAGCCATTTTGAACAGAGAAATCAACGAAGACTTAAGGGATTATTTTCTGGACTCTTTGGAAGATATGGCCCTGAATTTTGCCAAGACCCTGCGTGGCCTGCTCGCTGTGACCATCGAGAAGGTATGGAATGCGATCGTCGGTGTTCTTTGGACCGCCATAGAGGCATGCACAGGGATATCCCTCAAGGTTGCCAATTAGCGACTTAAGGATACCCCTGTTGCCAGGGCTGGTCAGAACCAGCCCTGGGATACCGAATTTCCTGCCGGATTATCAGGTTTCAAAACGAGCTTGTCTCGGCCCTGGGTATTTGTGCCCATCTTCCTTTCCTATTGTGCCACCTCTTTAAAACGCTAGCTTTTTGCCCCGGTGGCAATGGCCTGTGCCTGCAAAGGACAACCCCCGCTCTTTTTACCCACTCAATCAAGGGGATATACCTTATTCAAAAGCCCTTCAAGAGAGTTTCATTTGGCTGTCATGCACCGTTCATCAAGACGCTTCAATGTACCCGGGCAAACCAGACCGGGCACACATGACCCGGCTTTCGAATTGCCAAATACGACCAACAGGGGTGCCCCGATGAATTCCAGAAAAACCTACCTGGCTTCTGCCATTTCCCTAACCACGTTGATAGCCGCGAATCCATCGCTGGCTGAGCCGGCAGGCGACGGTCAGCTGGAGGAAGTCGTTGTGCTGGGTACGGGTACCACTTTTAACAGCAGCGCAGTATCTGAGGCCATGCGCAAACAGCAGTCCTCCATGACCAGTGTCAACGCGCTGATTGATAACCTGCCCGGTGTTTCCGTCAACGAGGGGGATACCTATGGCTTTGATGACTGGTCTACCAATATCAGTGTGCGCGGCTTTACCATCAGCCAGGATGAGCAGCAAATTGGCACCACCATTGATGGTATCCCCAATGGCGGTTCCAACTATGGGGGTGGCGCCAAGGCCAACCGCTTTATCGACCCCGCCAACCTCGCCTCCATAGAGGTTTCCCAGGGCACCTCGGATATTGCCTCCCGCTCACTGGATGCCCTGGGTGGCACCATTGATTACCGCAGCCAAGACCCAGAGGACGCACGCCGCAGCCGCATGGAGCTTTCCGCAGGCGAGTTCGACGCGCGGCGATTCTACTATCGGTTCGACACCGGTACCTTTGCCGGTAACAACACAGCGTGGATCTCCTACGCCACCCAGGAAGCCACTGACTGGATCACCGAAACCGCGCAAAACCAACGCGAGCATATTGCCGCAAAACTGGTCACAGCCCTGGAAAACGGTACTGTCAAAACCTACGTTTCCTATGATGATGTCCACGAGGACAATTACCAGCGTATTTATTCAGAGGCGCAGTTTAAGGAATACCCGGAAGACGACTTTTTGCGTGGAGAATGGGCGGGCATCCCCTATATCGATCAGCTCTACCGCCGCGGCTGGTCTACCCTGCGTAAGAATCTGCTGGCCTACTCGCAATTCGAGTACGATCTCACGGAAAACCTTAACCTGCATGCCGGGCTCTACCATCACACCAATTCGGGGCGCGGCGATTGGGTTCCCCCCTATCTGGTGGATATTACCGATGATGGCAATGCAGGCCAGTCGGAATTCCTCGGCGGCGCTACCGCTTATGGTGGCCTTCAGGCAGGACAGATTTTCTATGTGGATGCCAATGGTAATGCACTCATGCCCATAGACGGCTGCATTTCTTCAGTTGTCAATATCTACGGCCAGTCGGGACCGGAGTATGATCCCGTATGCTATCCGGCAAATGCTATCCCGGCTATGTCCTACCGTCATACCCACTATAAAAAGGAACGGACCGGCCTGACATTGGACTTCACTTACAACGGCCTGATCGCCGGCTACGAGCACGAGCTGCGCGGTGGTCTCTGGTACGAAGACGCTACTCGTGACGAGCACCGCGACTGGCACAAAATCACCGATGCCACCCGTGGTGCCGATTTTGATGCGACCCCTTACTGGGTGCAGTACGACCGCAGCTACCCTCAGGAAACCCACCAGTGGTATCTGCAAGATGCCCTGGTTATCGACGCACTCACACTGACACTGGGGGCCAAGCAGTTTTTTGTGGAGGTTAAGCGGGAGGATTTATTCGACGCATCACCCGATGTGGGTATCAATTCGGATTCCGATATTTTGATCTCCGCGGGACTGCTCTGGGAAACTCCACTAGAGGACGCAGAGCTGTTTGCCGGATACGCGGAGAACTTTAAGGCAATCGGAGACAGTGTGCTCGAACGTCCGGATTCGGACCTGGACAATATCGACCCCGAAACCTCCGAGACCATTGAACTCGGCCTGCGCTACACTGGGGATAGCTTCACAGCTACCGCCACCTATTTCGAGAACCAATTTAAAAACCGGATTATTTTTCTGGACAACAATACAACCACAGGCCCCAATTACCTGATCGGCACCAATGGCACTTACTTCAATGCCGGTGGTATCGAATCAACTGGCCTGGAATTGTTGCTGGACTATGACCTTGGGGAATCTTTCAATCTCTACACTTCCTATACCCTGATCAATGCCACCTACCTCGGCTCCGGGGATACTGCAGTCGATGAAGCCCAGGGTATCACTCGCGGCAATAAGGTCGTCGGTATCCCGGAGCAGTTGTTTGTGGTGGGCCTGGACTGGAATTCAGCGCTGTTGACCGGCGGTGTTTCCACCAAGTTCACCGGAGATCGCTATGTGGATACGAACAATACCTGGGTGGCCGATGCCTATATCGCCACCGATGCCTACATCGGCATTAACTTCACAGAGATTAACCCGGCGCTGACTGCGGTGAACCTGAACCTGGTGATTAACAATCTGTTCGATGCAGATTATCTGGGTACCGTGGTATCCGGAGGCGCCTGGATCGGCGCACCCCGCACCCTCTCTCTCTCAGTCTCTGTGGATTTATGAGAAAGCACATCGGCCAAGTCACACAGCGCCCGCCGCCGACCCCGGGTTGGAGCGGACCGCCGGGATAGAGGGATTTTTTACAGCTAGGCGGGTACTTCAGGGACCGCTGCCAAATCAGTTAAGGGGGGGTGCTCTTTGATCGCCCAATCCTTAACCAATAGCCTTCTGAATCGGTTCCAAAGCCAGCATAACAGAATGTTTGGGAAATAATCCGGCGAGCAACAAGCGGTCTAGCACTATACCTGGGTAAGACAAAAAATCAGAGCGGACACAATTCCCGCAGGAAACACACTCAATGAAAAGAGTATTGATAGCACTGCTGGCGGTGATACTTTGCACTCATGCCCACGCTGCCGATCATCTGGTGTTGGTGACAATCGACGGTTTGCGCTGGCAGGAGGTATTTTCCGGCTACGATCCGGAGCTTATCCAACACGACAAATACACCGAAAACAAAGCCCGACTGATCGAACAATTTGGGGGAAAGTCTGCGCGGGAAAAACGTCAAAAGCTCCTGCCGTTTATATGGAGCACGATAGAAAAACACGGGGTACTCGCCGGCAACCGCAACAAGGAGTCCCATGCTAATGTTACCAATAACTGGTGGTTTTCCTACCCCGGCTACAACGAAATCCTCACCGGACGCGCCGACCCGAACATCAATTCCAATGAGGCCATACCCAATGCCAATATCACTTTTCTGGAATGGCTGCAAACAAAACCCCGTTTCAAAAAAAATATTGCCGCGTTTGGCAGTTGGGGCGTTTTTTCTGCCATCATAAACCGGGAACGCAGCGGTATTTTTGTCAATGCCGGGCTGGAACCCGCCATCTGGCCACAGGTATCGGTGCGCGCCCGGTTTTTAAATGACCTGCAAGGCCAACTGCCGGTTTTCTGGGAGGATGTGCGCCCCGATGCCTTCACCTACGGCCTGGCGAAAGAATACCTGATACAGAAAAAACCGAAAGTGCTCTACATCGCCCTAGGGGAGACCGATGATTTCGCCCACGATGAACAGTATCACCAGCATCTGCAGTCCGCTCATCGCAGCGACGCCATCCTGGCGGACCTGTGGAATACCCTGCAAACCCTTGAGGGCTACCGGGATAACACCAACCTGCTTGTCACAGTGGACCACGGGCGCGGCAACACGGCTGAAACCTGGCCACACCATGCCAGCGGCCCGGCGCTCACCCAGTACTTCGGCAAAAAGGACCATCCGCACCAGGAGGGGATACCCGGTTCCAACGAGATCTGGATCGCAGCACTGGGCCCGGATATCAAGCACATCGGAGAGGCTTCCGGCGGCGCAACTCTGTATCAGAATCAGGTGGCCGCAACCGCATTGAGACTACTGGGCTTTACCCCCAGTGATTTTGACAAGCATGCCGGTCCGGCAATCGCCAGCATTCTCAATAATCAGAAAGTCCAATAAACCACAAGGGCCTGGGCGACTGCCAGGGCGAATAAAGGACACCTGCCTGGAAAAGGGCGCGCGGTTGACCCGGCTTTCACACCACGCCATTGTCCCGCCCTACCCACCGACGCCCTCTGCAATCCGGTCAAATCCGGGGGGCGGTACAAAAAATAACCAGGCCGGTATTCGGGAAGATTACACTGGCTGTGTCACGCCTGTTTTCGCATAATTGCGCTTGCACACGCAACTCATAACAGATGGCCGGATGTATGTGGTTTAAAAACCTTCGTATTTATCGCTTAACCAAAGAATTCACCTTCGATGCCGAAACACTCAGCCAATTGCTGGAGCCGCACGCCTTTGTTCCCTGCGGAAGTCAGGATTCTGCCCGATATGGGTGGGTACCCCCACTGGGCCGGCACGGCAACCAGCTCGTGCACGCCGCCAATGGTTATCTCATGGTTTGCGCCAAAAAGCAGGAGAAGGTCATTCCTGCCGCAGTGGTCAATGAAAGAGTGGAGGCGCTGGCACAGGCCATCAGTGACAGGGAATCCCGCCAGGTAGGGCGCAAGGAGCGGCAAAACCTCAAGGAAGAGGTGCTGCTGGAAATGCGCCCCCAGGCCTTCGCGCGCTCCCGCCTGCACTATGCCTACCTCGCCCCCCAATCCAATTGGGTGGTGATCAATGCCTCTTCCGCCTCTGCCGCAGAGGAGTTATTGGAACACCTGCGCGAGGCCATCGGCAGTCTCGCCGTGGTGCCTCTCGCCGCCAAAAACCTGCCGCAGCAGGCCATGACCCATTGGCTCGCCGCGTCGCAGGCACCAGCGCAGTTTGATTTCGACCACGAGTGTGAACTGCGCGATCCCAAAGACAGCGGCAGTGTGATTCGCTGCAGGAATCAGGACCTCTGCGCACAAGAGATCCAAAACCATCTGCTGGCCGGGCTGCAAGTATACAGACTGGGGCTGGTTTGGCGCGGCGGCATCGCATTCCTAGTGGACGACCAGCTTTCCCTGAAACGTATCAAATTCAGCAGTGAACTGCTGGAAAAAGCCGACAACACAGATGCCGATGGGGCGGCACAGCGTTTCGATGCGGATTTTTCGGTAATGACTCTGGAGGTCACTGCCCTGATCAGAGATCTGCTCAAAGCCCTCGGTGGCGCCAGCACCGAGTCGGCCAGTGTCGAGGAAATTGTGGCCAAAGTCTCCAATGGACAAGCCGATACCATGCCACGGGCAGTAAAAGAGGTGTCCTTTTGACCCCATCAGCTAGCGGGCTATCACCCTGCCGGAGTGACTGGCTGCTGCAAAATAAGCGTTCAATATCAAGTTGTTAGGCAATATCGGGGAGCATAGTATTCAAACTCGGTTTCTGTTTTACAAGGATACAAGGGAGCGTTTCAAGTAGCCGAAAACCGCAAGACCCAAAAAAGCCGCACGATTACCATTCAGTATTTACGCTTTCCTGCTACTGGAAAAAAAAGCCCATCCGCCCATTGTCTATTTGGCTGGAGACCCCGGCGGCTCGGGCATTATGGCCGTCAATTATCGCTTTGGGATGTTTATGGCATTGCGAGAGTACGGCGATGTGATCGCTCTGAATCAAAGAGGCACTGGACACTCCAACAACCTGCCCACCTGTGAATCCGAGCAGATAGTACCGCCGCTAACACAGATCTCCGATGCCCATTATATCGATTATCACCACAACGCCTTGGAAGAGTGCTTATCGTTTTGGCGCAGCAACGGAGTCGATCTTGCTGGTTATAACACTATGGAGAACGCCCGTGGCAAAACCACTTCACATTGAATGGGCAGTCTATTCCATCTTGCCGGCGAGTGGCATATTTGCTACTCGGGAGATGCTTTTCCGCCAAAAACAGCTCCCCCGGAACAAAAATTCAGTGCGGCAGCCCGGTCAAGTTCAGGTAAAATACCTGCGGTAGCTCTCTGATAACAAACCTGGCTGAAAATTGACCAATCAGTTCTCCCTCCAGGTTTGGCGGGACAAGTTGTTTAAACATATTATTACGGGAAACACACCATGGCTTCACTTCAAGACCAACTGCTCCAAGCCGGGCTTGTCGACAAAAAGAAAGCCAAGCAAATCAGTAAGGAAAAGCGTAAGAAACAAAAAGTTGCCAAAAAGTCCAAAGAAGCACAAATCGATGAAACCAAAGTGGTTGTGCAGCAGGCCCGCACCGATAAAATGGCACGGGATCGCGCTTTAAATGCCCAACGTGACGCCGCTGCCCGACAGAAAGCCATCGCCGCACAGATTAAGCAATTGGTGGACAATAACCGCCAAACACAGGGCAATGGCGAAACTGCCTACAACTTCACCTTCGACAAGAAGGTTAAAACAATTTACGTAACAGAAGCACTGCGCGACCACTTGATAGCTGGCAGACTGGTAATTGTTGCGATGGACGAACGTTTTGACCTTGTCCCCAGGGGGATTGCAGACAAGATTGCCGAGCGCAATAGTGATATCGTGGTGAAACCGGCTGAGACCACCACTCCAGACAACGAAGACGACCCTTACGCTGACTTCAAGATCCCCGATGATCTGATGTGGTAAAACAGAAAATAAAACTAAGAGTAAATATCCACCAGCAAAGCCGGCGGCCTTAATCGTGAACCGCTCAAAGCGGTCTGTACGGAACTAACGCTCCCTGAGCCCCCAAAGGGGGCTGCCTATATCTTCATACCAAGTTCAGTTGCTCTACTCGCCGATCTTCCTTCTCCTGATGACGAATATACTCCCTGATCACATTTTCATCACGACCAACGGTGGACGCAAAGTAACCTCTCGCGCAGAAGTGTTGCCCTACATAATTTCTACGCTGGCCAGAGTAGGTCCTCGCAATGTAAATAGCACTTTTACCTTTGATATATCCCACCACCAGGGAAGCAGCATATTTGGGCGGAATCGATATCATCATATGGACATGATCCGGCATTACGTGCCCCTCCTCAATCAGGCTCTCCTTTTGCCGGGCCAACTGGTGAAATACTGTGGGCAACTCTCTGCACACCAGAACAAACAGTACCTTTCTACGATACCTTGGGTTAAAAATTGAGTTATTGTCAATTTTGGTGTTCAAAAAGCCAGATTAAGCAGCGCTCTGGTCGGCTGTTGACACCTCCTCTCCATCTTTGAACTTCACTCCGGTGATGACCTTGGCCAGGCAGTCAAAGCCCCGGAGTTTTCTCCACTTTCC
>NZ_JBLBUB010000038.1:0-34590 GCF_047289955.1 Microbulbifer jejuensis | reverse complement strand
CTGCCCAGCGTGATTTATGCTCGTGCTCGCCGGTCAACACCATGCGAACTGCGCGTTCCCGTACTTCGGGGGAGTATCCAGGTTGTTTGCTCATTGGCTAATTCTCTCAAGAAAGTTTGCCTCCGAGAAACCCGGGGTGATTCAGAAATTTACCTTTCTTGTAATCCAGAAAGGTATCAATCACCTGAAGGTAGAAGGCAGGACTGATCCAGTTGGCATAGGCTACTGCGAGCTGTTCAACAGCAAAGCTGCCACCACTGCGCCCCTTGGCAGTAAATACCGGAATCCCGGTATTTTGTTTTTTAATCTCTTCAATCAACTGCTGTGTTGATTCCAGGGTAAGCCAGTATGTGGGGCCATTGCGCTTTTCGCCCCCGCTTGCCGTGTGTAGCGCATTCAAGTTGAAACGCCCTTCCATATCGGTGGTAATTTCAACACCGGCAATGACTGGTAGTTGCTTGACATGACTCATAGCTTCAATCCTTGCTATTTTTGGAAATTCTTGGTTGTAGCGCGTATGAGCGCTTAGCCTCTACAAAGCCAATGGGGCTTGAACATCCTCAACCAGAGGCTTTCTTTTTTGCCTCTCTCAAAGGCTTCAATAGGTGATTGCTGATCCCGTAGGAACCAAAGAAAAACACCACAACAGCCATAAAGGCCCCGATCATCAAGGAGGAGCTGGCCACCAGCCAGACAAACCTGGCGTACTCGGGCCGGAAGGGCCAGATCACTACAGATGCCAGCACCAGGAACAGCTCAACGCGAATAATGGCGATCGCCACCTGCCGGCGGGTGAGGCTGCGCTGGGTGTTTTCACTCGCCGTACTCCGTGCGTGTTCTGTCACGGTGTCGATCAGTTCTCCATACGCAGCCGCCTGCCTGGCCGCAAGCTCAGCGTTATCCCGCATCCGCTCTTGCTCGGTATAAGACAGGTCATTGATAAACCCGCCGGCACGCACCAGGAGCCCGCGGTCCTTATCCAGAATGTCGTCAACGGACTTGGCATTGCTGCTGAAAATGCCTTTCAATGCACTCCAAAAGCTCATAACAGCCTCACTTGGCAATGGTGGTATGGTTGCCACCCCCAGTGGGTTTGGGAGTGGAGGATGGCTTATTGATCGCGCCAGGGCTTGGTACCAGACTTTTTGGCCTGCTCACGCACAAATTTGTTGTGCCGGTTACGCGTAATCACTGCATACACGTTCCACACCAACCCCAGTGTGGCAATAACCACCCCCAGCACCTGCAGTGGAGTGGCGGGGGTTTGTGTCAGGCCCACACCCGCAACGGTGACTGTGGCACTTCCGGCTTCCTGTCCGTTCATGGAATCACGCTCTCCACGCGTAAAAAAACCGGCTCAGTGGCCGGTTTGAATGGTTGGTTATCTTATATGAGAATTTACGCCTCGCCAGCTAAGTGTCAAGCTTTTCTCAAACGCTCTAGACTTGTTTTGTTAAGCAATTAAAATGATTACAGATAAGCATGTAGCGAGATCTAATTTTCCAAATACATGTTTGATGACTTTATTATACGTCACATAGAAATTAAGTAGAAGTTTCCCGCTTCCAAGTTACAGCTATATAAATAATAAATATAGCAACACTAATTTCTATTATACTAAAAAATGTATAATGAAGTGTACCACCCATGTATAAAGTCCAGCTCTGAATAGAGCCGGTTATAACCGCTGCAATAATATTTAAATATTTATTAGGAAGAAAAACAAGATAGCGAGATAGCAATATCATGATCATGGGTATTTCCATGATTAATGCAAAATAAAATAAAAATTCTTCTGTAATTTTCATTCCCCCAGCCTCACCAGTCAGAAATTGCTCTAAGGTTGGACCATGGTGAAGCGAGAAAACATCGCAATAAATATAGTTTACGGTAAGAAATATCCATAACAATGACAACAGCTTTTTAGTATCTCCATCCCAATCAAACATTATGTTTTATCTCCATTCTTCTTTGTTTAATTTTAAAGCATTTTATCCGCAATTAGCCCGAGATATATATTCGAATAATGTTCATATAGTATATCATCCAGATCGCTCTTATTCCTGATCTCTATTTCGGAAGCAGTCTTGCTTCAGTTATCCAAAGTCTTTTATTAAAGCCGGATGACTATATAAACTTGATACTATCGTGCAAATAGAAAAACGGGTATCGCGTGCACTACCTAAGGAATATGCTATTGTTGGCAATTATTTGTATTCACTCGTTTTTACACAACTCCATCAGTAACTCCACATAGTAGGCCGGATACCATCGCACTGTCCATGGCTTAGGTCACTCAGGTGGAGGAACCGGCCGCCATGAGCCCCCTTCTGCTTCACACCGATATCGGTAAAGCCCATACCTATCTCCAGGCGTAAAAAAACCGGCTCAGTGGCCGGTTTGGGTGATTGGGCATTTGGTACGAGGACTTACATCTCGCTAGATAAGTGCCATGCCTGGCACACACATCTTAAGAGGAGACTGCTGATTAGGCAGTCCAGCCTTGCATAACTTGTTAACAGTACGTTCACTCGACTCGTTTAACTTGAAATGAATAGCCGTTTTCAACACAACCCTCGATTGCAGTGACTTGCCAAAAGTGCTCATCAGCTGCGGCCATTATGCCTCCTGAAGTTGTGCCAGATTTGGTTCCCTTGAGGAGCAGCATCCTACACATAAGACTCTTATCGTGCGCATCCGAGGCAGCCCGAAATAGCTCCTTAGAGTGACTTACGCTAAGAGGAGCGTGGCCTAAACCTTTTGACATCGGTGGCACACGCTTTCTGAATGTACCTTCGTTGTGATCGTAAACATTGTCTTCTGGGTTAATATGGTCGATTTCGGCGGAGAACACATAAGCGTCCTCGGCTTTTGCCACCCATGAGTATAGGTCACGCTGTTTGGCACCAAGCATCGAGTAAGCGAACTTCAGTCCCTTAACCCATTTCACTGACTTCGGCGGTTCGATTGGAGACTCCTACAAGTAATGTTAACATTTATATAGTGATCACCATGACCACTATTATCCTGATTACTACCCAGGAATCAATTCTGCGCCGTTTACCCACAATCCGCATTAAAAACAACTATTTACATGGATTTGGCACAATCGTACAAAATACAATCACTCTATCCAGGGTAAAAAACCGGCTCAGTGGCCGGTTTGGGTGGTTGGGTGTCTGGTAGAGACAACAATCGCAAAGTAGCTGATTTATACCTCTAAAACGCAAAAGTGCCAAAAAGGTGTCAACTGAAAATAGTGATCTTTGCCTTTTCGTCAACCTCGAACCGCCGTATGCGATTCGCATGTACGGTGGTATGGGGAGGGCGGGCTAGTAACCCGCTTTTACTCGAATAGCGTCGAATTGTCGTCAAATTTGGTACATAATTGCATAATGAATTTGAGCGATACTTTTGGCGGCCCGCTGCTGGTGCCAGTTAAGTGCAGGCTCATTTTGAACAAAACCTATTTGACACCAATATGACGCCGACACCAAATAACATGAGCATCGATGGTGGCAATGGGCCTTGAACTCTGCCAGCCCTATCTACAACTGCCTGCATCACATACTGTTCAAGCTCCTCTTTTGTGTAAACCATTTTCTCAGTATCACGCACTAGACCTACTTGATTAGCGACAGACACTTTCGTCCAAGAATCCACAGTAAAATGCTGAAACACCGCACATAGAAAACCCGCCGAAAAAAGTACAGCACCAAAAACTTTAATAGCGCGACATCCATTGTTCATAAGCACATAACATTTAAATACTGATCACCATGACCAGTATTATCCTGATTACTACCTCGGAAGCAATTCTGCGTCACTCCCTTCAATTGTACCGGCGTTTGTTAAGTATTGCCGTGCCCGCGCTGCCTCCAAATTAAAATAGCCCCGCCTGTATAAAATGCTATGATCTGGGTCATTCCTACCAAATAGAGCATTTCTTGCCAGTAACTTTCGATATAGCCAATCAGTCCGAGAGGAACGAAAATTCCAAACGTTAAAACGAGTGAAGCTATAGCATTAGTTAGAAGTGATTTATATGTACTAAGTCGTACGCGGCCAGAGAGAAAATAACCCATGCACACCGAGATGATGGCAACTAACGGCCAAAATACAAAGAGTGACAGCGAAGCTGCTATCACCCAAAGCACACAGGAAATTATTAGGGCTATATGATTTTCTAAATTCATACACTTAATATTTATACACTAATCACCATGGTCACTATTATCCTGATTACTGTCTCAGAAGCAATTCTGTGCCACTCCCTTCATACGCCCTACCTTGGGTAGCTCCAGATTGTGGGGCCGGTACGCTTGCCCGAAATAGCTCCAAGATCGTCCAGATGCAGGAATCTGCCCTTGTGTGGACCATGCTGCTTTACACCAATGCCGGTAAACTCTTCCTCCAGCGCGATCCCCAGCAGCTCATAGGCACCCCCACCAGAAACTGATACATCCACAGCCTGCCCGGTAGTGTGTGTCATGGTGGAGCCGATCCGGGCGCAGTGGGCCGGGCAGCGGTAACCGGAGGTGATTACCATCGGCTTGGCAAACTGCTCCCTCACCCTGATCAATCGGCGCAGCGTGTCATCCGAGAAGTGGAGTTTCCCGCAGCAACGACAGGACAACTCCTCCTCCGTGAAGTAGTCGTTGTCGAACATGGGATCACCAGAAACGAAAAACCCCTCGCTGAGAAGGGCTCAGAAATAGTTTAGGCTATAAATCTGCGCATCTTTGTCAGCGTGAAGTTTTTATACTGAAATGGCACAAAGCGGCTCGCACCTCGGAGATAAACATGGATGACATTACTCGCGCCAAATATCTTCCCATCGCCCTGATTGCTACAGGACTGATATTTATCTTTGCCATGTATCCGTTAATGGTTTGGATATGGCCTGCGGGATGGGGCTTGACACCATCGCAGCCAGAATACGAACAGATTATTTTGGGAACATTCGGAGTTTTGGGTGTATTCCTGATTCTTGCCGCCAAAAATCCCACTGCTCATATCAAACTAATCTGGTTCACTATCTGGCTGAATCTAGTCTATGCGACCATTATGTTGTTGATGGTGCTAGCTGACCGAACTGAGCAGGCAAATTTAATCGGAAATATTCTGGTACAATATTTGATTGCAGGGGTCCTCTGGCATCTACTACCCAGGCACAAAAAGCGCTCTTCTTGACGCGCTAATGACCTTGTCTCCGGTAGGAGCTGACTCCAAGTTAGCCTTGACTCAGCGGCCCTACTGGAATCCCCAACCACTCTTGAGGAGACCCCATCAATTCAAAATCGTCTAGGTGTACCACTACGTGCTTCAACTGGAAATCGTTATAGAGTACCCACCTGTTCCAACGCTCAGCTATTACAAAGCATCTGAGAATCTCATCCATAGTGGGCAGTAATTTTGGATCAAAAAAACGCATTGTGCGTCCTAAAAAACGCACTGGGCGAATTAAGAACTATTTCACTTATATTATTAGTCGTGGCTAAATCAACTTAAAAGCGGTCTCAGCTCTGGAGTAAACTATGGATGACACTACTCGTATCAAGTACCTTCCCATTGCCCTAAAAGTTATAGGTCTTTTTTTTATATTTGGTGTTTACCCGATGATGCGATTGGCATGGCCTCCGGGATGGGGATGGGTACCCCCGTATCAACAGTATCAAGTAATTGGGCTTGTAATATACGCAACACTGGGTGTCTGCCTGATTCTCTCCACCCGAAATATTGCTGCAAATATCGGCCTGATTTGGTTCACCATTTGGTTGAACTTGATATGCGGAAGCACCATGCTTCTGATGGAGTTAGCTAATCGAACCGGACCAGTAGACTGGGTTGTAAATATTATTGTGCAGTATTTTATTGCCGGGTTTCTTTGGTCTTTAATGCCAGAGACATCGAAAATTAACAACAACGACAGGACACCTCCTCTTTTGTGACGTAGTCGTTTTCAAATTGACTTCCCGGATGCCAAAAAGCCCGTATGGGACGGGCCAGGAACTATTTCGTCTATATTATTGACTGCAGCTAAATCAACTTAAAAGCGGTCTCCGATCTGGAGCAAACTATGGATGACACCACTCGTATCAAGTGCCTTCCCATTGCCCTGAAGGCTATAGGTCTATTTTTTATTTTTGGCATTTACCCGATGATGCGATTTGCATGGCCTCCAGGGTGGGGATGGATACCCCCCTATCAAGAGTATCAAATACTTTCTCTGGCAATGTACGCAATTCTGGGTATATTTCTGATCCTCGCCGCTCGAAATCTCGCTGCAAATATCGGCTTAATTTGGTTCACTTTTTGGCTCAACTTGATATGTGGCAGCATCATGTTTTTAATGATGGCAGCTAATAGAGTCGAGGAGGTAAACTGGGTCGGAAATATCTTCGTGCAGTACTTAATTGCTGGCGCTATCTGGTATTTAATGCCCAGGCACGTTAAGTCGCTACAGCAACCGGACAGTGGTGGTAAGT
Organism: Microbulbifer jejuensis; assembly: GCF_047289955.1. Classification (NCBI taxonomy): domain Bacteria; kingdom Pseudomonadati; phylum Pseudomonadota; class Gammaproteobacteria; order Cellvibrionales; family Microbulbiferaceae; genus Microbulbifer; species Microbulbifer jejuensis. The sequence goes on along the minus strand of NZ_JBLBUB010000038.1, from coordinate 28,102 downwards.
AACTGGCGTCTGGTATTACAAAGCCTCCGAGTTTTTCATCCATAGAACGGCCGAACAGTCGAATTACATAATAGCACCTCTTGAGCTTGTCGAAATGTGAGGCAATCGCGCGATAGTGTTTCAATCATGCAAAAGCATTCAGCACCCTGTTCTGCAATCTGCTTCCGTAGATCCTAGCTATCATCACCTTTGTCCGCGACAATTGTTTCCGCACCCTCAATCTTGGCGATCAGGCTTGGAGCTTGCGCGAAATCATTTACCTGACCACCCGTGACCTCAAATGCAACCGGAAGCCCGTAAGCGTCAACCGCTAAATGAATTTTGCTTGTGTTCCCCGCCCGACTTTTCCCTATAGTCTCATCCTGATCACTGACAGCACCGTACTGTGTTGGTGCGCTTTAGCGTAACCTCCATCAATGAAAGCCCATTCAATGTCCGAATCTACTACCAGCGCTTGGAATACTTTCACCACTTGCCTGATGCTGACCAGGCATTGAAGCGCTTGTACACCTTACTCCAACATCCGAAGTCCTTCGGTAGATCTCTCCATGGGCAACCTGTACGCATTCGATAGAGCATGCCCTCAACGGTCATACGGAGATCACGCTTGTTACAGATGGCCAGTTGCCGCAGAATTCCCCACAGCTTCGACCAGTGCTCATCGCTGAGCATGAATCGGGGCATTGCAAGCTCGTTTTGTCGTTGTGTTAGAACCTCAACAATGCGAGCTTGTTCTTATAAATCAATAGGCTACATCCAAACGGGAACAGCCCCTAAGCAGCTTCACACAGTAATGTGCCTCTATCTATTCCACTCTCATGGCAAGCGCACCCGATCCAGCTATCGAGCCATCCGCGACGGTTTCGGCCTTGCTAGGGTCAAAGCCAGGGTGGAACACACCACTATTCACGACATTCGGGCGAAATCATTAACGGATGCCAAGCGCACCGGTATCGATGCGCAACGGCTAGCAGGGCATACCAGCCCATCTATGACAGAGCGCTACATTCGCCTCCGCGAAACTGATAATGTAGCCGGCCCGAGTCTTAGACACCTTTTAGACAATAGGCAATAAATTGGAAAAAACTGCAACAAAATCAAAAGGTTCTGAACAAACTCCGATGATGCAGCAATACTTGCGCATCAAGGCCCAGCACCCCCAGGAGTTGGTGTTCTACCGTATGGGGGATTTCTACGAGCTGTTTTATGACGATGCCAAAAAGGCAGCAGAACTGCTAGATGTGACCCTCACAGCACGGGGAAAATCCGGTGGGCAGCCAATACCAATGGCGGGGATTCCCTACCATGCGGCAGAGGGATATCTAGCCCGCCTGATCAAGGCTGGCGTCTCTGTGGCAATCTGCGAACAGATTGGTGATCCGACCACCAGCAAGGGGCCAGTTGAGCGGCAGGTGGTGCGTATCGTCACACCGGGCACTGTAACCGACGAAGCCCTGCTCAATGAGCGCTGTGACAACCTGCTTGCCGCCATCTCGCAACAGAGTAACCAGTTTGGCCTGGCGCTCTTGGACTTGGCCACCGGCCGTTTTGTGGTGCAGGAGGCTGACTCCCTGGAAGCGCTGGCAGAACAACTACTACGCCACAACCCAGTAGAACTACTGGTACCGGAAAATATGTCCCTGCCTGGGGAGATCGAGCGCCGCGCCGGGTTGCGCCGCCGCGCGCACTGGGAGTTTGAGCTGGAAACCGCCCAACGCCATCTCAACCAACAGTTCGGCACACACAATCTGGAGGCATTCGGCTGCAACCTTATGCACGGCGCTATCGCAGCCGCCGGCTGCCTATTGCAGTATGCCCGGGATACCCAGCGCACTGAACTGCCCCATATCCGCGGCCTGCTGACAGAGAGCAGCGATGAGACTGTAGCCCTGGATGGCGCCAGTCGCCGCAACCTGGAAATTGATCTGAACCTGACAGGCAGTGATGACAATACACTGCTGTCGGTATTGGACACCTGCAAGACAGCCATGGGCAGCCGCCTGCTGCGCCGCTGGCTGAACAACCCACTGCGCCAGCTCACCACCCTGCGCAATCGCCAGGATGCGATCACCGCGCTAACGGGGAACTATGGCTTTGAGCCACTGCGGGATGCCCTCAAACTCGTTGGGGATATGGAGCGGATTCTCGGTCGTCTAGCACTGCGCTCCGCGCGCCCAAGGGATCTGGCACGGTTGGGACAGTCTCTGCAACAGTTCCCGGAAATTCAGCGGCAATTGGAAGAAGTCAATACAACCCGGCTAAAAGCGTTGCGTAGCCAAATCGGTGAGTGGCCTGAGACAGTGAACCTGTTGCAGAAAGCCATAGTGGAAAACCCACCGGTTGTGATTCGCGATGGCGGTGTTATCGCCACTGGCTACGACGAAGCGCTGGACGAACTGCGGGCTATCAGTGAAAACGCCGGCGATTACCTGGTTCAACTGGAACAGCGCGAGAAAAAACGCACGGGTATCCCCACACTGAAAGTGGGTTACAACCGGGTGCATGGTTACTTTATTGAAATCAGCCGGGGGCAGAGTGATAAAGCGCCGACAGAGTATATCCGGCGTCAAACCCTTAAGAATGCCGAGCGTTTTATCACTCCGGAACTGAAAACCTTCGAAGACAAAGCGCTCTCCGCCAAAAGCCGTGCGCTTGCGCGGGAAAAATTGCTGTATGAGGGCCTGATCGACAAACTAAGTGATTTTCTGGCCCAGCTGCAAACCGCTGCAGCCGGAATCTCGGAGCTGGATGTATTGGCCTGCCTGGCCGAACGCGCCGACAATCTGTGCCTCTGTCGTCCGGAGCTGGACACCGAGCCGGGCCTGCAGGTCAGTGGCGGCCGCCACCCGGTGGTAGAACAGGTGCTGGACGAACCTTTCGTGGCCAACGATATTGAGCTGCACAATGACCGCCGTATGTTGATCATTACCGGCCCCAATATGGGTGGTAAATCAACCTATATGCGCCAGACCGCCCTGATTGCACTGCTCGCCCACTGCGGCAGCTATGTGCCCGCGGAAAAGGCCAAAATCGGCTTGCTGGACCGCATCTTTACCCGTATCGGTAGCGCCGACGACTTGGCCGGGGGGCGCTCTACCTTTATGGTGGAGATGATCGAGACCGCCAATATCCTGCGCAACGCTACCGAGCACAGCCTGGTACTGATGGACGAGATCGGCCGGGGCACCAGCACCTACGACGGCCTCTCCCTGGCCTGGGCCTGTGCCCAATACCTGGCGGCAGAGGTGCACGCCTTTACCCTGTTCGCCACGCATTACTTCGAACTCACCGATCTGCCCAATCATTGCCCGCAAGCAGCCAATATCCACCTGGATGCCACCGAGCACGGCGACGGCATTGTCTTTCTGCACCGTATCCAGAAGGGCCCGGCCTCCAAGAGTTATGGCCTGCAGGTGGCCAAGCTGGCGGGTATTCCCGGCGAAGTATTGACAGAGGCGCACGCCCGCCTGGCAGCGCTGGAGGCCGGCGTGCAACCAGCCTCCATCTCTATGGCACCTGCAGCAACCGCACCTGCCCGCCCTGCTTCCCCACTGCAGGTAGACCTGTTCAACAGCCCCAGCCACCCGGCTGTGGATGCTCTGGAGGAGCTGGACCCGGACGATCTGACCCCGCGCCAAGCCCTGGAGGCCCTCTACTCACTGCGCAACTTATTGAATTAACAGGTGAGACAGCAGGCGTCACCCGACGCATCCTGTTATAACCAGTAAACGAAATTGACTGAAAAGCCACTACAATTCGCGCCAGTAATTGATAAAATCCCCTGCTGGAAAGATTCAGTGGCACTAATGAGGCACAAACATGACGTTCGTAATTGGGGAAAACTGCATCAAGTGCAAATACACCGACTGTGTAGAGGTTTGCCCGGTAGACTGTTTTTACGAAGGCCCCAACTTCCTGGTCATTCACCCAGATGAGTGTATCGATTGTGCCCTGTGTGAGCCGGAGTGCCCCGCCAATGCGATTTTCTCGGAGGATGAGGTGCCGGACGATCAGCAGGAGTTTATCGAGCTGAACGCAGAGCTTGCGGAAATCTGGCCCAATATCACGGAAAAAAAGGACCCGCTGCCCGAGGCAGAGGCGTGGGATGGCAAAAAAGGGAAGCTGGATCAGCTCGAACGATAAGAAATAGCAAATAACACCGTGACGGCGCCAGTGGTTTTTAAACCAGTCAAAGTAAATGAGAATAATAACAATTGTACTTTCACCTATATTCTTTGAGCCGCCATTGGTGGCCTTTGCGAATACCGCCTAACAAAAGCAGATAGCCCTGGTCTTTGGCGAAGGCCCGGTACCGGGCGCAACAGAATCGCTGTTAAAGCGGCTGGGTTCGCCGCACATTAAGGCAACCTTCTTCCCCTTGGGGCGAGAAATGGGAAAGCACCCCAAGCAGACCCGCGCCATTATTGCCGCTGGGCACCAGTTGGGAAATCATGGCTACTCCCATATCAACCTGGCCAACCTGCCTCTCAGTAGCGCGAAAGAGGAAATAAAAAACTGCACCTTACTTCAGCGCCACGGCCACCAAGAGCGACCTATGATTCTGCCCCCTTTTGTCAACCTCTCCGAAAAGTTACGCAGCCTTCTGGCAGAGCAGAAATTCCTAGTGGCACAATGGGATCTGGAGCCCCGGCACCACGCCGAATGGAAAACGCCGGAGACGGCTCTGTAGTTTTGCTCCACCCCATGCACGAACACACAGAACAGTTTGTCGCCGCACTCCCTGTGATTCGCTCCTGGCTCATACACAGGGGGTTTCGCTTTGTGACTTTGGCACAGATCGCCAAAAAGAAAGACAAGGAACATTTGTATCCAGTGCCCGGCCACGTTATCAATAAGGGCACTGGGAGCCTGGCAGGGCCGTCACCTGCCATCCGCTCCCGCAGCCTGATACCGGGAGCTGATACCATGTTGCGCTGGGCGGTTGCTTTTCTGGTGATTGCGTTGATCGCCGCCTTCTTCGGGTTTAGCGGCATCGCCACCACGGCGGCGGAAATCGCCAAGATTCTCTTCTTTATCTTTATTGTGCTGTTTATTCTGGTACTGATCTTCGGCAAACCCCGGCCACCGAAATAACTACCCTCACCGGGGCTTGAACCGGTACCGCGGCCTGCTGACAGGTAGCTATTGCGCCTGCCCCCACTATTTCTGATGAGGCGTTCTGTTGGGGTCCAGACCCAGCACCTCGGCCGAGTGATTGAAGCCCAGCACCAGCTCCATCACCCCCAGCGCCTCCAGCAGCTCTTCATCCCCGGCCCCCAGTTTGCGCGCCGCAGCAATAAGATGCTTGCGGTGGTCGCTAGGAGCGCTATTGGCATTTCGTGCCAGATCAAACAGTGCCTGCTCTTTTTCTGAAAAATGCACATGCCTGGGGTCTGTACGAATACGCAAGATTTCCGCAGAGACAACACCCAGCATCTGCAGGGAGGCGCTGTGGTGATAGATGCCGTAATCGCAGTGATTGTCCGAGGATAGCGCAAGGCCGATGGCTTCTTTTAGCTGTGCCGACAGACAGCCGTGCAACATAATCGCCCTGAACTTGTGCCAGTTGGCCTCCAAGAGCCCCCGGTGGTGGGCATAGACCCGGAACAGGCTGGGAACAGCACCCAATTCATCCTCTATTTCTGCAAAGATGTCGCTCACTGTATCGGAATCCGGGTACTGCACCAAAGGGATGTTACACATTATTCAACCACCTATGCTCCAACTTACCCATCCCTGCAAACACAAAACACTACCTGGCGCAACAAACACTGTATATAATCACAGCATGCGAAAGATCATTCATTGTGACTGCGATTGTTTCTATGCTTCAGTTGAAATGCGTGACGACCCCAACCTGCGTGGCCGCCCACTGGCGGTAGGCGGCAGCAGTGACCGCCGCGGAGTCATCTCAACCTGTAATTATGAAGCACGCCGTTATGGTGTACGCTCCGCCCTAGCCACCGCCCAGGCCAAGAAACTCTGTCCTGATTTGATTGTAGTACCCGGCAACATGACCAAATACCGGGAGGTCAGCGGGCAGATTCGAGAAATCCTGGGTGATTACAGCGATAATCTTGAGCCTCTGTCTCTGGATGAGGCTTTCCTGGATGTGAGCAACAGCACCCGCTGCTGCGGCAGCGCCACCCTGATTGCGGGGGAGATCCGCCAACGGGTGCGCGACAGCCTCGGTATCACCATTTCCGCCGGCGTGGCCCCCAACAAGTTCCTCGCCAAAATTGCCAGTGATTGGCGCAAACCCGATGGCCTCACAATCATCACCCCTGACGAAGTGGACGGATTTGTTCTGCGCCTGCCAGTGGAAAAAATTCACGGCGTGGGCCGCGTCACCGCTGAGAAAATGCACCGCCAGGGCATACGAACCTGTTTCGACCTGAGGCGTTACTCCTCGATTGAATTAACCAAGTCCTTCGGGAAGTTTGGACGTCGTCTTTATGAATTGAGCCGCGGAATCGACGAGCGCCCGGTAAGCGGTGACAACACCCGCAAAAGTGTGAGTGTAGAGCACACCTTTAGTGAAGACCTGTGGGCCTTTGATGATTGGCTGGAACAGCTAACCTCTCTGTACATGCGCCTGTTGGAACGACTGGAAAAGCTCGGTTCCCGCTTTGAAATCAATAGCGCCACGGTAAAGGTGAAATATTCGGACTTCTCTTTGAGCACACACGAGCGCAGCAGCCGCGCAGGACGGATTTCTGAGTTCCGGCAACTGCTGCAGGAGTGTCGGGAAAAGCGCCCTGCCCCGATCCGCTTGTTGGGCATTGGGGTAAGACTCACGGACCTGCGGGCCGGACAGGGACCACAACAACTGCCATTGCCCCTGCCAGCATTAAAATACTTTTAATACAAAATGCTTCAATCAATAAACCGCCTTCCTCTGCAGTTATCAAAATATGGCGCTCGCCGATACCCGGAATTTCACCGAGACATTTGGAGCCATCTATACTTGCTTGGCTCTCGGATATACAACCCCCCCAGTTATGCTTAACCCGGCCAACTTGTGAGCCGAAGAATAAATACCACGCTTAGCCGTACTATAATTTTCTTTACTATTGCCGCTTTCATTCAGAGTTCCCCGGGGGCTGCCCGGGCCTGAATTGTCCGCGTACGGAGGCGCGACACATTGTCCCGCAAGGCATTCCAACACCTTTCTGACGAGGCGCTTCTCAAGCATTACAGGGAAACGCGAAAGCCCGCCGTTTTTCACCTGTTGTACTCGCGTCACAAGGATGCACTGTACCGCTATTGCGTGCAATTGGCACCGGTTTCTACCGAGCAATTGCTGCGGAGCCTGTGGCAGGAAATTCTGGAAAGACCTCCACAACTTGACCGTCAGCTGCTGCGAAATTGGTTGTTTATCCAAGTGAACAAATTACTGAGCAAACAGGCCTGCAGAAGCCGTGAAGTGCAAACCCACCACAGGACCCAGCAGAGAACTGTGCTCAGCACCATCCAGAAGCTGCCCGCAAAGCAACGCAATGTGTTGCTGCTGTTTGTGGAATGCAGGCTGTCTCTGGCAACCATCGCAGATATCGAGCGCATATCTCTGAAAACCTGTCGCGAGTTGTACCACAGTGCCCGAGAGGCGGTCGAAACACAAATCTACGGCACTCGCCGAAAGCCCTGGCAGGTACAGGCCATCGAAGAGTGATCGAGGAAACAGCATGAGTAACTGGGAGCGTCAATATCGCGAAGAGGTATCCGCATTAGCCTCCCCGCAACAGCTCGATGTCCAGATTCTACAGCAGGCGAAACATTACCAGCACAAAAAGGATATCGGCCGTTTGCTTTCAAAAGTCTCTCTCAGCGGCACCGCCACTGTGGTGCTCCTGTTGCTGGTGCATCCTGTTCAACTCCTGGGGGCCCTGACACCGGGCAAAATACCGGAGGGTGAAGCACAAGCATTCATTCCCGCAATACCGCAGTGGCAAGCACCCGTATTGCCAGCAATCCCGAAGGAAGACCCCTGGTTACCCCTTCACAACCAAGTTGCCGCTGGAAACTATATTGCCCTTTGTCGCGAGTGGCGCACACACAGTAAAACCCCCTCAGGCGCCCCATTGCCACGGGAATTACGCAGAAGAGCACAAAAACATTGCCGCATACTGCCACAGCCTTAACCCGGCCTCCTGAGCGCAATCCGCATTCTGCTTGATTACCCTCTTTGTAAACAGGCTATCCCCGTATAGCGATACTTTTGCTTCAAGCGCCCGCATAGCGTACCAACAATTCAATGCTTCTTAATTGTGCATTTGTCCAGTGTAAGACGACAATTATTCAGGGGTACCAGCCAAAAAAATACAGGTAGCAGAGTATGATTAGCTATATCAAAAAGGAGTACTCTGCAGGCTATAACTCTCTATTGAGCTACTCAATAACCGGAACTCAAAAAGCCGATAAACCGCCGTCCACCGCCAGTGCCTGTCCTGTGACATAGGTCATCTTCGGCGACAATAATAACAACATGGCCGCCACCACCTCCTCTGTTTCTCCCAGGCGCTTCATCGGGCAACCCCCGGCCAGAAATGCCTGCATTGCTTCCGGATCCGCTTCAGGGGTTTCCATCCTGGTCAACATGGGGGTCCGGCAATAAAAAGGGCAAATGGCATTGACACGAATCCCATACCTAGCATTTTCCAGCGCCGCTGTCTTGGTCAGGCCGATCACACCATGCTTGGCCGCCGCGTAGGCGGCAATTTTGGGCGCACCGCCCAAACCAGCCATGGAAGCCACATTGAGCACCGTACCACCACGCGCCCTCATCAAAGGCAACTGGTGCTTGAGACCAAAGAATACCCCTTTCAGATTGACATTGTACTGCAGGTCCATCGTCACTTCATTCGTGTCCTCTAGGGCCATCATGGGAGGCGCAATGCCGGCGTTGTTGACCGCAATATCCAACCGGCCATACTCAGACCGGGACAACTCGGCCAGAGAAAGACCGTCTGCCTCAACGGCAACATCGCAGCCCTGAGCACGCACTTCACTACCGTTACTGGCCAATGTATCCGCAAAGGCCATCAGTTCCGCTGTATTGATATCACCCAGTACCAATCTGGCACCGCGAACACCCAGCTCCCGCGCCAAAAGCCTGCCAAAGCCGCTGGCAGCACCGGTAACCAGGGCGACCTGCCCGCTGAAATCCAGCATGGGGTCCCGCATATTTAACTCCCTTCACAGCTACTATACAAATCATTAAAATCAATAGGTTAAGACTTGTTTGGCACACGTGGGGCCGGGGTGATCTGTCCCTCAAAAAATTGTTTCTTCACGTTCTTGTCGACTCTCCTCATTACCGATAAACATTACCAGGAATCAGCCACCACACTAGTAGACGGTTTAATTGCCTTTTTAGAGGCCGCTTGCTTGGGTTTTAATCCAAAAAAGTAACGTAGGACATTAAATGGTCTGGACACAAAGTAACATACGAATAAACAAATAAATAGTGCACCAATAAGCATGCTCAAAGACTTAACCGTGATACCTTTATCCCAGTTTACAATAAAAAAGCAAGTGCAACAATAATCGCCTGATGTAAAATTTATAATGCGTAAATTAACTCATTTGCAGGAAACAATCACATTGAGATTCTTTTTATCAACACCTATCTCTGAATTATAACGCTTTCATTCATATCGATAATAACCAGTGCATAAGCACTCCCGTTTTTAGCAAGCGATAACAAGAGAGACTATACAACTACCAGATTTTGCTGAGACATGGTGCCACCGATGCTTATTTTGAGACAATCATTCTTTTATGGGCATCTCGAAAAATCACTAATTTTTGGTAGAATACTACCATCCATGCAAAATCCAAGGTCATAGTGCAATACAACCCAGTTTTTTTGATCTCGAAGACCGTCATCATAAACTGAATAAACGCAATCCCCTCGTCGAGCCAAACAGACCGATTGATTGATAAGGCTTTCGTACTAGTTTGAGCAAAGTTCGCACAAAAAACCGTAAGAGCAATGCTGGCAGAAGACCATTCGATGCCTTGATGTATTAAAGACCTTGGGAACCTCTGATTAATTCACCTTCCTCCCGCGCCTACACCAAAACGGGAGAAGTTGATCAAGGATCAGTCAAAAATCACGTTTTCACAACAAATAACCTCCGTTTTCCCACCCAAAATCCGCTTTTCACGGATTTTGGGCGCACTACCCCTATGCGAGCAGATATTTTTTCCCAATCAATAAATTGGTGAAGCCCGCCAACAGGCACAAGCGTTGGGTATTTTTCTCCAGTCCCCGGTAGCGCACTTTGCGGTAGCCAAAGATGCATTTGATATAGCGGAACGGGTGCTCCACTTTGGCCCGGATCTGCGCCTTGATTTTTTCCGCCGCTTTCAGCTCTTCTTTGCCCGGCAGCGTCTTCAGCTTGCTCGGCTTCATGGCGATATGCCACTCAACCTTCTTATCTTTTAATTCTTCACGCTTCTCGGCACCGGTATAGCCGGAATCGCCCCAGACACGATTTTCCTCGCCGTGCAGCAGTTGCTCTGTCGCTGTCACGTCGTGCGCATTGGCGGCCGTGGTTTCGAGGCTGTGGATAAGTCCGAGTACGTCGTCGGTACCAATGTGCGTTTTCATTCCGAAGTGCCAAGTGTTGCCTTTTTTTGTTTGGTGCATTTCCGGATCGCGTTCTTTGGCTTGGTTTTTTGTCGAGCTGGGTGCAGAAATAATGGTGGCATCGACGATGGTGCCCTCGCGCAACATCATGCCTTTTCCCGCAAGTAGACGTTGAGCTCTTCGAAAAGTTTGCGCCCAAGGTCGTTCTTTTCCAGCAGGCGGCGGAAGTTAAGGATGGTGGTTTCATCCGGAATTCTGCCCGCCAAGCGCAGCCCGGCGAAATTGCGCATGGATTCTATTTCGTAGAGCGCATCTTCCATTGCCGGGTCGCTGAGGTTGTAAAACAGCTGCATGCAGTGGATGCGCAGCATGACATCCAGAGAATACGCCCGCGGGCCGCGGTCGTTGTTGTGGTAGAAGGGCTCACTACGGTCGTGCAGGCGCTGCCAGGGGATGAGCGCCTCCATCTTTGCTAGAAATTTTTCGCGCCGGGTTTGACGCCGCTTGCTGCGATATTCGGCTTCGGCAAAGGTGACTTGATGCATGATTTTGGGTAGCCTTGAGGAGTAGTACGATTCTATCCGATACTTGGGGAATTATTCAGAGGTTCCCTATCTCTGAATTATAATGCTTTCATTCATATCGATAATAACCAGTGCATAAGCACTCCCGTTTTTAGCAAGCGATAACAAGAGAGACTATACAACTACCAGATTTTGCTGAGACATGGTGCCACCGATGCTTATTTTGAGACAATCATTCTTTTATGGGCATCTCGAAAAATCACTAATTTTTGGTAGAATACTACCATCCATTCAAAATCCAAGGTCATCGTGCAATACAACCCAGCTTTTTTGATCTCGAAGACCGTCATCATAAACTGAATAAACGCAATCCCCTCGTCGAGCCAAACAGACCGATTGATTGGTAAGGCTTTCGTACTAGTTTGAGCAAAGTTCGCACAAAAAACCGTAAGAGCAATGCTGGCAGAAGGCCATTCGATGCCTTGATGTATTAAGGACCTTGGTACTACAATGCCTGTACAATTTGTCGAACGACGAGTTGGAGTTTCAAACCTGGGATCGTTATAGCTTCTGCCATTTCCCTGGAGTAACTCCCGAGGACAAGACACCGGATGCAAAAACCATTTGGCTATTCCAGGAACAATTGGTCACTACAGGCTTGATGGGGGCCTTGTCTCTAGACTTTAACCTGCAATTGGATGCCAGGGATTACAAGGACGGTCTTTGTCAACGAAGTTGTTACGAATAAGCTCAATATACCCGCTCTTTAACACCCTCCAATCAGTCCATCAACAACATTACCCTTCCACCAGTCACTCTCAGCTTCAATGTCTATAAAGCCTTTCGTGAACTGTCTTGTTACCGTAATAAAGTCAGAACAACCACGCTATTGTGGAATAGTCATTATCGGATATGGGGTATCCATATCGGGAGAATCTGCAATGGATTGATTCAGTGGATATTTGCGCTTAAACTCTATAGTTATTATGGCATAATAGTTCTTTTAGACAGAATTGACGCGAGGGCACCTCTACAAAGTACTCTTTGGAAGCTTTACTTCACCATATTCCGGGACTTTCAGGGCATTAAAAACAGAAAATTCAATTTGTAGAGGTGCCCGCAAGGGAAATCAAGGAACTTATCCCACCTCTCCCTGCCCGTTAAAACTGGAAAAAACAGTTTACCCACCTAAAAGCCTACTTGGAGAAGAATTTTGCGCCGGACACTTCCATTTCTTGCTAGCCCCCTACTGCTTCTCGGCTGTAGCCTGGATGACCTGCCCGAACTAGTGATCCCAATCAACGTGGATTACGATCAGGAAATGCGCGAACTGGTGGAAGACATCAGCAGCTATGCCAAGGGCATTAACCGCAACTTCATTGTTGTTCCGCAAAATGGCATTGAGCTAGTCACCACAACAACCACCATTACAGGTCCCGTGGATGAAGGCTACCTGAATGCCATTGATGGTATCGCCCAGGAAGCCGTATTCTTTGGATTTGCAAATGTGGACCAACCCACCCGCACCTCAGAGTCCCGGCGCCTGCAAACCTATCTTGATCTGGCCAAAGATAACAACAACGTCATCCTGGTAACTGACTTCGCCCAGATTGAAAAAAATATCGAGGACTCCTACGACGCCAACCAAGATTCGAATTATATTTCTTTTTCCGCCGATCAAGTGACCCTGAATAATATCCCGCCCTACCCGCTCGAGCCCTTCAACGTCAACAGCCGCGAAATCGATAGACTGGACGCAGCCCGCAACTTTCTCAGCCTAACCAACACAAGCCTCTACTCTACTCCCCAGGAATTTGTCGATGCACTGAGTGAAACCGATTTTGACCTGCTTATCATTGACTTTTTCTTCAATGGCGAGCCCTATACTGAAGAACAAATTGAACAGCTTAAAGTGAAAAGAAACGGCAACCGCAGGCTGTTAATGGCCTATGTAAATATTGGCGAAGCCCAGGACAACCGCGACTACTGGCAGCCCTCTTGGCCAACCAATCCCCCCAGCTGGCTACTGGAGGCAGTGCCTGGAGAGCCGGGCAACTACTATGTGGAATATTGGAAAGAAGGTTGGCAGGATATCATTTACGGCAATAATGATTCCTACATTTACAGGATTGTGGATGCAGGCTTCGATGGTGCCTATATGGACAGTATCGACGTATTTGGGTATTTCGACTCCCTTAGTACAGTAGAAGAGGGTCAGTAGCTCCAGATTGTAGAATGGATATGCTCGGCTGTTTAAGGTTCCAAATCGTCGAGCTACAGGCACCCTGCAACCGGAGAACCCTGCTGCTTCACGCCGGTTTCGGTAAAACCTTACTGATTGCCTGTCATAGACGGCTTGCAGGGCTTGATCTTGCCCACCAACGACGGACACTCTCTTAAGCGATAAACTACGCGACAGAGGTGACCCATGGCAAGACCAAAGAAATCAACCAAAATCACTCGCAAGCAATACTCCGAGGAGTACCGGTCAGAGGCCCTGGCGCTGGCGGCTAAGGTGGGCGTAAGTGCTGCAGCCAAACAGCTCGGCCTGCATGCCTCCCAGATCTACGGCTGGCGGAGTAAGGCTAGATTACACCAGGATCGAGGAGATGCCGAGAAACAGCTAGCGGCTGAGAATGCCCGGCTGAAACGGCAGCTGGCAGAGCAAGCAGAGGAACTGGCAATCTTAAAAAAAGCCGCGGTAGATTCAACCGGTCGTTGCAACATAATGAAATTGAATCACTACCGGGGTTTTCAAGATGCGGTCAGCTTCAAAAATAAGAGGTCTAACTACACAGCAAAAGCGAGAGCTGTGGGATAGATGGAAAAGAGGTCAGTCACTAAGTGAGATTGGACGGGCTTTAGGGAAACATGCCGGGTCGATCAGTGGAATGCTTGCTATACATGGAGGTATCGCGCCAGCCAGACGTTCCAGGTCTGCCAGAGTACTCAGCAGTACCGAACGGGAAGAAATTTCGCGAGGCCTCTCCGCTGGCCTGACATTCAGCCGGATCGCCGAAGTGATTAGCCGTTCAATATCCACAGTCTGTCGTGAGGTTCATCGTAACGGCGGAAGGAATGCTTATCGAGCTAGTAAGGCCGATCAGCGTGCTTGGCTTCAGTCGAAAAGACCGAAGAAGTGCTTGCTTGCGATGAATGAGGCCCTGCGATTAATCGTTTCTTCAAAGCTGGGTCTTGACTGGTCTCCAGAGCAAGTGGCAGGGTGGTTAAAGCGCAAGTTCCCAGATAATACATCCATGCATGTGTCCCACGAAACGATTTATCGGAGTCTCTTCATCCAAGCCCGCGGTGTTCTGAAAAAAGAGCTCGTCAAACGCCTTCGGTCAAGGCGTGGTATGCGAAGATCAAGGCAAAAAAGTACTGAAGAGAAAGAGATACGTACAAGCATTTCAGAAGCGGTATCTATCCGCTCTAGACCAAAATCCGTTGAGGATCGGGCAGTTCCTGGTCATTGGGAAGGAGATCTCATATCGGGCTCTAACAACTCCCACATAGCGACACTTGTAGAGCGACAATCCAGATTTACCATGCTAGTTCACGTGGACGGAAAAGACAGCATAAGTGTTGTCTCAGCGCTTTGTAGAGAGGTTGGCCAACTCCCGGAGGGGTTGAAGAAGAGTCTAACCTGGGATCGAGGTGGTGAACTCGGCAACCATAAGGCATTTACGGTTTCTACCGATATGCAGGTTTATTTCTGTGACCCGCAGAGCCCTTGGCAACGAGGCAGCAATGAAAATACTAACCGGCTCTTACGACAGTATTTCCCAAAGAAAACGGATCTATCCGGTTATTCACAGGGGCAATTATATGCTGTCGCAATGCAGCTAAATGAGCGGCCGAGGAAAACTCTCGGCTACATGACGCCGGCTGAAAAACTGGAGAGTATATTTGCATTGACCGGTTGAATCTATCAGGACTATCTTTGTTTACCTTGATCCTTCAATAGTTCTGGCGAAGAAGTGGGTCTGGCAATCTGGCTTTACCCGGTAGAGCTTGGCGGGGCGGTTGCTGCCCGTTTTCATATCTCCTGTTTCCTCTAGAATATCTGCATCCAGAATCCGGCGCCGGAACGATTTCTTTTCTACGGGATTGCCCAGCACAGTTTCGAAGGTTTGCTGTAACTCGGTCAGGGTGAATTCTGTTGGTAGCAAGTTGACAGGCAGTGATGTGTACTGCACTTTGTTCTTTAATCGTTTGTGGCAGATTCCAAGAATCTTGCCGTGGTCGAATGCCAGTTTGTACGGTTTGTCTATCTTGTTGACCGGGACCCACGTCACCTCTTCCGAGCTTTCGTCCCTGCTGAGGCTGATATCCTCACTGGCGATAAGCGCCAAATAGGCAACGGTAACCGACCAGCCTCTAGGGTCACGGGCTTTGCTACCAAACGTTTCCACCTGCTCGAGATAGGGAGTATCAATCCCGGTTTTCTCCAGCAACTTGCGCCGCGCAGTATCAGATAGTGTTTTATCGTGTTTCAAATCAATAAATCCACCTGGTAGTGCCCATTGGCCCATGGCTGGGTGTTGGGCGCGTTTTACAAGCAGTACCTGAAGTTGTGCGTCTCTTACCGTGAAAATCGCCATGTCCACGGATGTCAGCGGGACATCGAAGTCATGAATATTGTAATTTTTTAAGAACGCTTTCTCAGAATCAACTTTTGACATGGATACTCTGCGGTTGCATTGGTCTATTTTTATTGCTATGTTAGTGGCATTATGCCACTTTGTCAAAAAATAAAGTTGTATTGAATGGTTGCCGGATTTCATGAGTAATATTGGGGATTTTAGGTTTGTCTGCTGATGAGAATGGTCTCGGTGCTTCTTTCCCAAAGGCTGTTGCCGATATATTACAAGCGAAGAATGTTCCCGTAAGTTATCGCTCTTACCCGGAAAAAAACATTGTTCAGCACCTTTTGAATGATGGGCGTACGCTCAAACTGGCCTTGCCTGTTACTTTTACGCCTTATGCCTCAGTCAAACCCTGTTCAGCGAGATGCCAGTTCTGTTCGGAGAATCTTCGCTCTGCCGGGGCTTTGCACGGTAATCCCCCCATTTTTACCCGCAACCAAAAGTAGAGGTTAAGCCACCATCAACGGTGGTTTACCGCCATTTGCTTTGTGTGGCCGGCGGTGATTGTAAAACCATAGCCATTCAGTTGCATAATCCTGAACCTCTTCAAGGCTGTCGAAGAGATGCTTGCTGAGCCAACTATACCGAATGGTTCTGTTGGCTCGCTCGATATAAGCATTTTGTTGTGGTTTGCCTGGCTGGATGTACTCGATCCGTATTCGCCGCTTTTTCGCCCGTGCTACAAACTCATGACTGATGAACTCAGGGCCATTATCACAGCGGATAGTGCTGGGCTTGCCCCGCCATTCAAGTAGCTGGTCGAGAGCGCGAGCCACACGTATCGTTGGCAGTGAAAAACCGGCCTCGATTGCCAGTCCTTCACGCCTGTAATCATCAATGACATTGAACAGCCTGAAGTTCCGGCCATCGCTTAGCTGGTCATGCATAAAGTCCATTGACCATACTTGGTTCGCTTTTGTTGGTTCTTTCAGAGGTTCTGGTGCCTGGCGCTTAAGGCGACGTTTTGGCTTTATTCGCATATTTAACGCCAGCTCACAGTAGATCCGGTAAACACGCTTGTGGTTCCACCGAGCGCCCTCCACGTTGCGTAGGTAATGAAAGCACTGGCCAAAGCCCCAGTCACTCTGCTCATTTGTTAACCGGATAAGCCAATTGGCAATCTCCTCGTTTTCATCGCTGAGAACAGGCTGATAACGATAGCAACTTTCACTGACACCGAAAGCAGCACAGGCAATTCGAATACTGATGTACCGTGTGGCTACGGCTTGCCGCGTCATCTCCTTTCGCCGAGATGGCTTTACCACTTTTTTTGCAGAGCTTCCTGAACGATTTCAGCCTTCAACCGCTCTTCGGCATACATCTTCTTGAGGCGTCGATTTTCATCCTCCAGTTCCTTCAGGCGGGCCATCATTGAGGCATCCATGCCGCCGTACTTGGATCGTCACTTATAGAAGCTCGCTGAGCTCATACCGTGTTCTCGGCATAGCTCAGGCACTGGCACGCCGTTTTCGGCCTGCTTGAGTATCGCCAGAATCTGGCTGTCGCTGTACTTCGATTTTTTCATGCAGAATCTCCTGCGCGTATTTTACAAGAAAATTCTACTTTTGGTTCCAGTGGGTTTTCGGGATGATTACCGAGCTCCGCCTGGGCAAAAAAAGCGGCAGCCTTGCGCAAGATCTCGTTAGCGCGTTTCAGCTCGCGGACTTCGCGCTCCAGCTCTTTGAGACGGGCTGCGTCGCTGCTGGTGGTGCCGGGCCTGGTACCATTGTCGACTTCCATCTTGTTGACCCATGATCGTAGGGTCTCGGGTGTGCAGCCGATCTTGGAAGCGATAGATGTGATCGCTGCCCAGCGTGATTGGTGCTCGTGCTCGCCGGTCAATACCATGCGAACTGCGCGTTCCCGTACTTCGGGAGAGTATCCAGGTCGTTTGCTCATTGGCTAATTCTCTCAAGAAAGTTAGCCTCCGAGAAATCCGGGGTGATTCAATTTTATCGGCTTCAGACATGCTGGTGTCCCTGACGCAGGGTAAACCGAACCAGGGTGAGTTTCTGGCCACGGACATTCCGGTCTTAAAGAGCTTCTATCGTGGTACCAAGCCGCCTCACAGCACTCAATATGCCAATGATCTCTATGAACGCCTGAAAGAGGTGAATCAACTGGCGGCCAGTCTGAGGGATCTGAGGGGACGAGAAAGAGCGGAGTTCGTTACCGAACACCGCAACAAACTGGCCCAACGCCGTCCACTGAATCAGGCCAGTCGGTGTTTGAGTGAATTGCGCAAGCGGCGCGAGCGTATTTTGGCAGAGGACATTCCACCCAAAGCCAAGCAGCTAAAACTGGATGTGATTCAGAAGAAGATCAATGCGGTGGTTGCCAAAGCATCGGAGAGATCTGAATCAGCTTTTTAGCAAGCTACTCCTAAGCTCACACTATGCCCAATCGGGCAGGAGTTTTAGGCAGAATTTCATTGCCGTTTCAAACGCAGATTTAACTTTTGAGAGCCCGTGCCTACGCTGTTCTCCGAATAACACGGTTGTCAGTAGATTGCTGCTTGGTCATGCCGGATGAACACCAGAATTGACAATAACTGGATAAAAAAACACTTCCGCAAAGAAGCTTTCTTTCATCTTCAATCGTATCTTTCAATTAAGTTTTTGGACTTCATTTTCAATGAGATCCAAAGCCATACTAAAAAGCTTCTTTTGAAGTTGAAGGCATAAAGTTTTCCGAGATATTTGAGCGTTTTTTATCCAGCTGTAGGGCTACTTAATGAAATTTATATATTGTTTTTTTTACTGATAATAACCTTTGATACCAATGCTGAGAACATACTGCGTGGAAAAATTAACTTGTTTGGAATTGTAGAATCTCAAAAATTTGCGACTGTTAACCTCAAGGATTCTGGAGTAGATTTTGAGGCTCTCGGACATCCTTGTGGTAGAGGGTCTTCAATGTCAATAAATTTAGAGACTGAGCAGGGTCGGGCAATGTATTCATTGGGGCTTAGCGTTATTTTTTAGCTCGAAATTGAAGGGCTAGATTTCCAGTATAAGCGATACACGCCTGTCCGCTAAAAATTCCAGTGAATTTCAGCAATTTAACATTTTTTGCGTCCGGGTGTTAATGCGAAAAACCGCCATGGGCGTCTGAAAGAAGTGAATCAACTGGTTGCCAGCCTGAAGGAACTGCGAATCTGGGAAAGAGCAGAGTTCATTACCGAGCACCGCAACAAGCTGGCCCAGCGCCATCCACTGAATCAAGCCAGCCGTTGTTTGAGTGAATTACGTAAGCAGCGTGAGCGAATTTTGGCAGAGGATATTCCGCACAAAGCCAATCAACTAAAACTGGATGTGATTCAAAAGCGAATCAATGCAGTGGCAGTCAGGGTCTCGCAAACGTTTGAAGCAGCATTTTAGAAGGTTGATTGAATCTGTTGACCGATAGTAGCTAAGGTTGGAATGGTCTCCTGCCTTGACGTCTCTTGTCTAAAAGGTCAGCTGAGCCTATGCCATCTCTCTGCTAATCATGGGGTGACAAACCCCAATTTCCCCTGATGATTGTTTTTTGGTTTCAGAACTTTTCTTTAGCACCCAAATCTAGTATCTTTGTCTATTGGCGAAAAGCGATAGGTATTACTTTCAGCTAGCCGTTCTTTATCAAGATGGCCCATTGATGCGCTTCAGAGTTGAATGCAGGGTTCATGAATCTAATTAGCCACGAGAAATTTGTTACTCTAGATGAACCCAGAATCTCGAGTTATTAAGGATTAGGGAATGCCAATGAAACGCGTGATTGTATTCTTCGTGCTTGCATTAGTCACCAGTTTTGCTAATGCAATCACCTTTAATGGAGTGCAGTACGATGTGTATCTAGGTGATCTAAACGGTGATCAGGTTGATGATATATATTTACATGCGTTGGACGAAGTCATCATTATTCATGGTGATGTAGCTGTCCCTATTGTCCTGCCAACTACCAACGATAGCTACATATTTTATTCCAATGGCCTTTCCTACGATGATGGGGTGGTCTCCAATAACGTAGACCCCGACTCCCTTACTAGAGTGCAAAGAGGCATTGCACAGTTTGATTTTGACGAGGACGGTATTGTAGACCTGAGCATCGACCAGCAGAACGCTATGTCATATGGCTTGGTAATTGCAGGGAGCTCTAGTGGAGTTGTGCCAACAGTCTTGAGCGTAGATGCTCCGATAACTCATATTGGCAATGTTTCAATGGTGGCTGTTGATCCCAGCAACGATGTCATGGCTGGGCCTGAATACAAAGGTCGATTGATTGCGGAGCCAGCCATCACTAAGGCTGGCACTTTTAACTACCGAATACCTATAGAGGTCCCTCCCGGCATCAACGACATGCAGCCGCAGTTGGCACTCACCTACTCAAGCTCAGCAGTCAATGGACTACTCGGTTGGGGATGGAATCTTTCTGGCTTGTCGAGAATTACTCGGTGCAGGGCGACGCCATTCCACGATGACGACTTGGCCAGTGTGAATTGGGGCGATGGGTACAAATACTGTCTTGATGGGCGGCGTTTGGTCGAAACCAACAGCGGTGTATATCAAACCGAAGTTGAGTCCTTTAGTCGTATTGAACGTACTGGGAGCGCTGTAGCGCCTACGTCATGGACGGTGTACCACAAAGATGGCAAGGTGGATCGTTTTGGATTGGAGATAAATAGTCGAATCCGGGACAGTGCGAATAAGAATTTAGCATGGCTCATCAGTAGCAAAACTGATGTTGCCGGAAACTACCTTACCTACAGTTATACGGGCAGTGATCACCGCATTTCCCTCATTGAGTACACGATGAATGATGGCAGCGGAGCCCGAGATGCCAACCATGATGTATCTTTTGTTTACGAGAGTCGTTTTGATCCAATATCTACCTCGACCGCGGGGGTGATGCGTATCTCCGATCAACGTTTGTCACGTATTGAAGTCAAGACCAACACCGCACTAGTTCGAAATTACCAGCTTACCTATCAAGTGCCAGGCAGTACCCACTATGGCAAGACCATATCGGCAGATTTGAAGGCGAGCCGTTTGTCTAGTATTCGGTTGTGCTTTGATACTCTTTTCAATTGCGCGGCCCCAACAGAGATTGACTGGGGTGATCTAACCGCCACTTATGCAGCCACAACGCACCAGATCATAGAGGATACAGATCTTTTGGATCGCGGACACTCGACAATTTCCGCCGACTTGAATAAGGATGGATTTGCAGATTTATTATGGGTCTTTACCACCGGTCCTAGTGTTGGCTACAAGTCTGCCCTGGGAAATGGGGATGGTACATTCACCTTGGTGACTCCACCTGACAGCTTTATCAATGTTCGGGGTAGTTATCCCGATGCCGCAGCTTCTATCGCTGGCGACGCACACGATTGGCAGAACATGGTCTATGACCACAATGGTGATGGCAATCTGGATCTCTTGTTTACGTATGAATACAAGAACGATTTTATGATTTATACCGTTCTTGGGCGAGGTGATGGCACTTTTGACTACCCCCTTGCGGGTGGTGGCAGCACACCCATAGTGGGTGGAGTATCGTTCTCAAGAGATCTGACCTTCTCCTCCTTTATCTGCCAGTGTAATGAAGATACGAACCAAGATGTGGTATTTATTCGCACAAACGCGGGCACTGGCTATGCCCCCGCAGGGATAGAGGTATATACGCTTTTAAGCAACGGTGATGGTACGTTTCAGCCACAAATAGGTGGCATGATCTCAACCAATCCTACTTTGAGAGGCCCTGCTCACACTGGCGACTTTAATGGCGATGGTATTGATGACTTTTTACTCTGGGCAATGGAAGGGGAAGGGGGTGTTATAAATTCAGAACCCCGTGAGAATATTACTTTTCAAGTGGCACTAGGCACCGGTAGTGGTACCTTTACGATACAAGAGAAGCAGTGGTTCTCGGCGCCCACTAACCATGTTACCTTTTCGGCTAAACCGATGGTTGTTGATCTCAACCTGGATGGTCACGATGACATAGTGAGTAGTATACTTTGGAGTTCAAATCACCAAACCCGGGTGGAACGCCGATATTACTCGCATCTGGGCAATGGCGATGGTACGTTTACGGCGCCAAAATTACTTGCCAATCATGGGTTACCGTTAGATCGGGGTTATTCAAAGCTTAAGCTCCATAGCGAGATTGGTTTCTCGGAAGGTATTATCACGGCGGATTTCAATGGTGATGGTTATCCAGACTTGGTTAACTATGAATATCACCAGGACAAGATTTATGTAGCCTACGGTTCTGCCAATAACACATTCACCAAATTCACTGCCTTGCCGGGTACCTATTTTGGTTATGAAGGTGGTTTGCATGATGTTAGATTTCGTCGATTTACCGCAGATTTGAATGGAGATGGCTACATTGATTTGGGCACTGCTTATATGGGGGATGACGGTTTAGGCGTTTTTGTCAGTACATCAACCCTCAGCAGCAATCATAACCGAGTCACAGAGATTCGCGATACGCTTGGTAATTATGTAAATGTCGAATACAGTAATTTGTCGGATCAGAGTACGTATCTAGGGCACGAAACCAGCTCTAATACCGAGGTGATCGAAACCGCCAGCGCTATTGAAACCACTAGCCGGTATAGCAACTATGGGGGTAGTGATTATATAGTTTCCATCGCTAGTTCCCAATACCCGGTCGTGAAAACGGTAAAGATGAGTGACGGTATCGGTGGAGAGCGCTCTAAAACTTTTACCTACAAAGGTTCTCTGTACCACCGTCGCGGCTTGGGGCATCTGGGATTCAGTCAAGTTGAAGAACTGACTGTCAAGCCTAACTTAGGAGGTTTTAATCAGCAAATGAAGTCGCTGACCATGTACCATCAAGTGGTGGATGCGCAAGGGCGCTACTACCTCGCCGGGAGGGTCAAGCGCAAAATTAACAAAGCGGGTGCCGCAGGGTTAGAGGACAGTTTTCTGACTGTACTTTCCGATGAACGTTACCGCTGGAAAGTGCGGGAATACTCAGATGATATAGATGCAGGCAGTTTTAACAGTCCACATTTTTTTCCCTATGTTATTTACGGCAGTACCGCCCAAAACGATATCTCCAAGATTCACCTGGCAGATACCCGTACTGAAAATTCGAAACAGGCATCATTAAGCTGCAGCGCGGTACCACTGAGCGAACTGGATAGCGCTAACGATATTATTGAGGTCGCTGCTGGTAGCGCCGGAGACAGCGATGTCTCGGATTCGGGAGTGGTCTTTTATACGCGCACCACGACCTGTGACACGTCGGGGAGTAGTCAAGATGTCACCGCCCATGCTATGGAAAAACTCGAGGTTATTGATGCGGGCAATGTCAGGGGGTTGCCGCAGACTGTGCGTAGGCATCGTTGGGCTGGGGTAAGTACTGTCAGTACTACCAGTGCGACGCGGAGCACCGACTACACCTACTATCTCACAACCGGGGCAGATGGCTACGCCGGTATGCAGAAGAGTGATACGGTCGAGCCGGGTGGAGATCAAGCGGTTGAGATCACTACCACCTATAAATACGACGTTTATGGTTTAAAGCGAGATGTCACCGAGCAATGGAACGATTTTAGTAACGATGGGGTCGACTTTACTTCTCGAACGACCACAATCACCAACTCCTATGCCAGTAATGGCGAACGTACTACGACTACACAAAACGCCTTGGGTCAAAGTTCCACGACGGTATTCGAAGCAAAGTTTGGTTTGCCACGAAGGGAAACTGACATTAACGGCTTGGTTTCTAAAGCCAGCTATGATGAACAAGGGCGCATTGAAACATCGGTCGACCCGGTGGGTAACACTACAAGGTACTGGTATAGGGTCTGTTCGAACTGTTTTTCTCAGCAATCGCAAGCGCGCTGGTTCCAGCAATCCAAGACCCGCGGTATGGCTGCCGAACGGATTTATTTTGACCAGAAAGACAGGCGCGTAGGAACCCGCCAACGTAATTTTGATGGTAATAATGTCTATACAACAAGGTCCTACGATCTATTTGGCCGCATTCTGAGTCAAAGCGAGCCTTTTATAAGTGGTGCGCTCCCTCCTCTGCACCAGTTCCGATACGATGAGGCGGATCGAGTGCGAATTCGAACATTCCCGGATGGTTCGAGCGAAACCGCCCTTTATGCAGGGCATCGTGTCACCAAGACGAATCGTGCGCGACAAAGAATGGAGATGTTCCTTAATGGACCCGGTTGGATCATGCGCAGCGAAGATGACAGTGGTACACCGATTGTTTCCAGTTATACGCCATTCGGTGACCTGAAAACTGTACAGGTCAATAATGATGCTAGCACACTGGTGACTATGCTCTATGATGCGGTAGGGCGTAAAATAAGCTTGATTGATCCGGATTTAGGCACGCGTTCTTATCACTATAACCCATTGAATATGTTGGTTAGCGAAACCGATGGAAAGGGTCAGCGCACCGACTACGAATACGATAAGCTAGAACGACTGATCCAACGGGTAGACGATGCTTTGGGTAGTGGTAGCGCACAGCGCACCCATTCTTGGACTTACGACAATGCATCGGGGGCGGGTGTTGGCTTACTTTCTCGGATTGATGGTTTCAATACAGATGGTTCCCCGTATACCGAAGTTCTGCACTACGACAATCTGGCACGCCAAGTAGAGGCGGATATTAGTATTGGCAGCGCTTCCTTCTCGACATTATTCTTGTACGATGACTTTGGACGCACAGCGGGCACTGTTTATCCGTCCAGCTTTACCGTTGCCACTCGATACAACGACTTTGGGTTTACCCGACAGTTACAAAACGCCACCACGAAGAAGGTGATGTGGACGGGTAATACGTCCAATGCGCGCAACCAAATGACGCGCTTTACCTTCGGAAATGGTGTGGTCACCAATCGCCACTACGATGCCAATACCGGTTTGATAGATACCATTGTTGCAGCGCGCAGTGGTTATACGGTTCAGGATCATGACTATGATTTTTCACCGATTGGCAATCTGACTCGGCGTGTTGACTATAAGCATGATGTTACACAGTCGTTTTGCTATGACAACTTGAATCGTCTAAAAGCAGCCCGCTTTGGTACTTGTACTTCCTCTCATGCAGATTTTACCTACGATGCATTGGGTAATATTCTCACTAAACAAGGTGTCGCAGGTAACTATGGCTATGGCAGCGGTAGCGCTGGACCCCATGCGGTTACTTCTATTGGCGATACGACGTATGCCTACGACTACAACGGTAGCCTGATCCGCGTGGAAGGTGGCGGTCAAGCGAAAGCTGTGACATACACAGCTTTCGATAAGCCAGAACGGATTACTAACGGAGCAAACTCGACGACCGTCGTTTACGGACCCCACAAGAGTCGAGTGAGCCGTAGTGACAGTGACGGCACTGCCATTACTTATGTAGGTGATCACTATGAGGTGATCAATAAGAACGGACACATCCAGGAGGTGCACCATGTTGGGAATGATGTCCGTTATGTATTGCATTCGGGTACTCAAGTAGGGGCAGAATATCAGTACGTGCACAGAGATCACTTAGATTCTGTGGTGGCTGTGACCGGCGATAGCGTGAGCTCCGATGCTGACGTTGAGTTTACCTCCTTTGATCCTTGGGGAGCGCGCGTGGAGACCACTTGGGCCGGTCTTGACGTCCAAATAACCTTTGAGCCAACAAATACTGCCCGTGGCTTTACTGGTCATGAGCATTTAGACAGCGTCGGTTTGGTTCACATGAATGGACGGGTCTATGACCCGTTGATAGGTCGTTTCTTGAGCGCGGATCCATTCGTGCAGGAACCGAACAATACACAAAGCTATAACCGCTACACCTATGTTTTCAATAACCCGTTGAGCTTCGTCGATCCTTCCGGTTTTATGAGTGATCACCTCATAGAAGAGGTTACTGTGACTGGACAGAATATCGAGAAATTTTTTAATGAGTTGAAGCTCGATACTTCTTTATATGTAAATAATGCTCTTGATCAGACAGCGATGTTCCTGATTCAAAACCAGAGTGCCATTGAGTCTGCGATTGATACAACCACTACAGTCTTAGATGTGATTGACGTCACTACGACAACAGTTTCTGTGACAGCAACTGTTGTCACCGGAGGTAGCGGAGCGCCTGCTGCAGTAACTGTCAAAGTTATGCAAAAGGGAGTTACCTTTGCGGTGAAATTCCGCTTAAAGCAAGCCAAAGATAGTCTTAAATCACTAGTGAAAATGGCGAAGACTCGCCTTAAAGAACGCTTGTCTAAAAAAGAGCCAAAGCCCGATGCTGCAAAGGGGGTAGGCAAGGTCTGTTGTTTTGTAGCGGGAACGCAAGTCCTGACAAAAGACGGCTACAAAAATATTGAAGACGTTGAATTAGGCGAGCTACTCTATTCAAAAAATGTTGATACCGGGGAGCAGGATTACAAACCCGTCACGCAGCTGTTTAAAAAGCATCGGTTGATTTATGAATTAACAGTCGTTAATTCAATTGGCGAAAGTAAGCTTATCGAAACAACCGATGATCACCCGTTTTATGTTCCCGGAAAGGGCTTTGTCGATACTATTGATCTGATTTCTGGAGATATGGTTGAGACAGAAGGAAATGGGTTAGTTGTTGTTGAGTCAGTAGTAAATAGTGGTAGGTATGATGTTACCTATAACTTTGAGGTTGCTGATTTCCACACCTACTATGCAACAAAATTTAATCTCCTTGTTCACAACTGTAATGCCATTTATAAAACCACAAAAGAAGCGAAGCAAGCAGCGGAAAATCTTGGATTTAAGAAGATTAATGAGACTATTCATGACGGCCAAGCAGTCTTTAAAAAAGGGAAAAGATTTATTACAAGAGACGTAGATGGTCACAATGGTGGTGCATGGAAAATGGCTAAATCGGTCAAAGGCTTAGGGTCAAAAGAGACTCGGCTTGGTACATTTGATAAAGATCTAAATAGAATTGGTGATTAATATGGCTGTTAATGATAATCCTGATTGGATTACCCGAGGAAAGACAATTAAGCAGCTTATTAAAGAGCTTCAATCATTTAGTGATTTAGAAATGGAAGTGAGAATTTCTGTTGATGATGGCGAAACTCATAAGCCTATAAGCTTGGTTGAAAAGTCAGAAGGGTTTTGTGTCTTGGTCAACAGTGAAGAGAGTTAATATAATAACCAGAACACATAGGATAAGCCCCGCATTGCGGGGCTTTGTTTTACTTACTCAGCGGTGAGTACCAAACGTCCATTAGAAATCTCAACCTTAATCGGCGTGTCGATGTTAAAGCCAGCTTTGGCCAACCACTTACCCTTCATCTGAATCCACGGCACTGGCGGCGTTACCGAGTGAGGCTCGGCGTTCTTAGGTTTGTAATCGTAATAAATATGATTGACCTTGATATGTCGGGTTTGTGTGGTCATTGCACAGCCTCCTGTTTAGCCAGAAGGTCATTGCCCAGGTTATCAAGGCATGTGCCGAGCTTGGGTTTTTTAAGTCGGAGGTGGTGAACGAATTGTTGCCAGTGGTGATTGAGTGGGGTGTCTTGATTGATGAGCCTTTCCTGTTCCATCGCGTCGATGGCTTCAAATACGACATAGTTGAATACCATGAGCTGTTGCCACGATGCTTCATCGGAAGGGGTAGAACGTTTTGTTTGGTGCAGGCGTGAACCTGGCTTACACTCTGTTGTTGCCATGATCGACTCCAAGTTAGTCGGTTGTGGAAGTCGTCCATCTGGTGAGGTCTCAACTCGCCAGTTGGGCGCATTATTAATACTGCTGTCGCTGTGTCGTGAATATCCTCCTGTTTAGTTGCTGGGTTACTGGTTATTGGCTGCCCCGAGCAGAGTCCCAGCGCCGTGTCTGATACTTGATAATCAAGCTTTCCAGGACTTCCTGAACCACTTTCCGTTCATCGGGGGGCAGTTGTGAAACGGCCTCAAATTGCAGTTCTAGGTCTTTACTTGGACCACGTTCATGTTCTTCAAATAATAAGAAATCAGCACTCACATGCAGGCCCAAAGCGATCTTCTTCAAGGCTTCCGCTGAGGGTTGGGCTTGCCCCGTCTCGTACTTCTTTAGGCTGTTAACGTGAATGCCTATGGCATCCGCCATAGCTTGCTGTGAAAGGCCATGCTGTTTACGCAGACCGATTAATCGTGTTGGTAGGCTCATACGAAGTAACGTCATTAATGAAATGCTCACTATGCTACCCTGAATCGCCCTGGGTTTGCCGGAGGCAATTTGATTTGAGTCATGCCGCTTGGGCAGACTCGGCTTGCTGATAATACAGCTTTTCGTATTCGGCTGGAGGTATATCGCCAATTGGCCTGAGAATGCGGCGATGGTTAAACCAATCGA
>NZ_JBLBUB010000037.1:0-37928 GCF_047289955.1 Microbulbifer jejuensis | reverse complement strand
ACGATTACCTGCGCCGAGTTTACACCGACTTACCGCGAGCGCAGACCGTCGGGGAAATTGAAGCCCTGTTGCCATGGAATCTTCAGAGCGCAACGGAAGCAGGCCTGCCGAATGAACCAAAGGGCGAGGTTACTTGATCGCTTACGCTGAGACCGTGGTAATGGGAGTACCTATGTACAACTTCACTATTCCATCCACGTTGCACACCTATTTCGATCATATTGCCCGCTCCGGTGTTACCTTTCGCTATACCGATAATGGCCCCCAGGGGATGCTCGTGAACAAAAAAGTTATCGTCTTTGCGGCTCGCGGCGGCTTCTACGGTGATGATCATGCGCAAAGCGCATTTTTGCGTCAGTTTCTGGGGTTTGTGGGCATGACCGATGTGGAGTTCATTTACACAGAAGGACTGGCTGTTGCCGGGGAGGCGAAAGAAAAGAACCTGGCAGCGGCAAACAGGCGTATTACCGAACTCTCCTGATCCCTCGGTGAAAAAAATTGCCTACGGCAGGTTGCGATTGGGGCCGATTGTGTCGGCCCATACCTTTTATTTCTATTCAAGACAATGCAAAAAGGGGTTTTATACGGCCTCTACAGTGTCCGCTTGTTTATCGGTAAGCTTTCCCTGATCAGCGGGAAGTTCCGCGCTGAACGAGGTCTTATTCCGACCAAATAAGCGCTGCACAACCACAAAAAAGAGCGGAATAAAGAAGATACCGAGCAGGGTTCCCACCACCATACCCCCCAGCACGCCGGTGCCAATGGCCCGCTGGGCACCGGAACCGGCCCCGGTAGCAACAGCCAGTGGCAACACACCCAGACCAAAAGCGAGTGAAGTCATGAGGATTGGGCGCAACCGGTCGCGCACCGCACGCATGGTAGCTGCCACCAGTTCCATGCCGCTGTCCAGGTTGTGCTTGGCGAACTCCACGATCAAGATGGCATTTTTGCTGGTCAGGCCAACAGTTGTGAGCATGGCGACCTGGAAGTAGACATCCCGTTCCATCCCCCGCAGGCTGTTCGCAAGCACTGCACCGAGAATGCCCAGTGGCGCGATCAGCAGTACCGCAGTGGGCACGGTCCAACTCTCATACAATGCCGCCAGACACAAAAACACAATCAACAGAGACAGGATGTAAAGCAGTGGCGCCTGCGCACCAGCAGCGCGCTCCTGATAGGAGAGGCCACTCCACTCCATCCCGATCCCTACCGGCAGTGTCGCCACCAGCTTTTCCACTTCCGCCATGGCCTCCCCAGAGCTGATGCCAGGCGCCGCCTGGCCATTGATCTCCATAGCGGGCAGGCCATTGTAGCGCTCAAGCCGCGGTGAACCGTATTCCCAGGAAAAACTGGCGAATGAGGACAGTGGCACCATATCGCCCTGGGCATTGCGTACAGACCAGAGTTGGAAATCCTCCGGCACCATGCGGTAAGGGGCATCCGCCTGCATGTATACCCGCTTGACCCGGCCCCGATCAATAAAATCATCGATATAGGAGCCACCCCAGGCAGTGCTGAGTGCACTGTTGATCTCTGCAACAGACAACCCCATTGCCGCAGCCTTGGCGTTATCAACTTGCACACGGAATTGCGGTGTGTCCTCCTGCCCGTTGGGTCTGACATTGGAGAGCAGCGAACTCTGCGCGGCCATGCCCAGAAACTGGTTACGCGCTGCAGTCAGCGCCTGATGTCCCAGGTTGCCATTGTCCATCAGGTAAAAAGCAAAGCCTCCGGAAGAGCCCAGCTCAGGTATAGGCGGTGGTGAAAAGGCAAAGGCAAGGGCATCCTTTATTTGCATCAATGCACCCATGGCCCGCATCGCTACGGCACTGGCGCTTGTCTGGGCCTCCTCCCGCTCAGACCAGTCCTTGAGATTGACAAAAGCAATACCGGTGTTCTGGCCGCTGCCGGCAAAACTGAATCCCTGCACCGAAAATACGGACGCAACCGTATCCTGCTCGTTGTTGAGAAACTGGTCTTCCACCTTGCGGATAGATTCCATGGTGCGCTCCTGAGTGGCGCCCACCGGCGCCTGCACCATAGAGAAGAGCACGCCCTGGTCTTCGTCCGGCAAAAAAGAACTGGGCAGACGCAAAAACTGCATCACCATCACCGCAGAAAGCATGACAAAGAGCAGCATAAAACGACCGCCGCGGGTAACAACCGCCCTCACCCCTTTTTGGTAGCGCTGGCTGCTGCGTTCAAAGTTGCGATTGAACCAACCGAAAAACCCCCGCTGGCCGTGGCTTTCGCCCTGGGCCAGCGGCTTTAGTAAGGTCGCGCAAAGCGCCGGCGTCAGGATAATGGCTACCAACACCGAGAGCACCATGGCGGCAACAATGGTCGCAGAGAACTGGCGATAAATGACCCCGGTTGCGCCATCCATAAACGCCATGGGTACAAATACTGCCGAAAGCACAACGCCAATACCCACCAGCGCCGGGGTTATCTGACGCATGGATTTTTTCGTGGCTTCCCTGGGAGGCAATCCCTCATCCCGCATCACCCGCTCGACGTTCTCCACCACAACAATGGCATCGTCCACCAGCAGGCCAATGGCCAGGACCATGGCAAACATGGTCAGCATATTTATCGAGAAGCCCAGAGCCGCAAGCACAGCGAAAGTACCCAGCAACACGACCGGCACCGCGATTGTGGGAATCAGGGTTGCGCGGAAGTTCTGCAGAAACAGGTACATCACCAGAAAGACCAGGATAATCGCCTCGGCCAGGGTGACAATGACCCCCTTGATGGAAACCTCAACAAACGGTGTGGTATCAAAGGGTATTACCGATTTCAAACCCTGCGGGAAAAAGGGCTCCAGTTGCTTGAGCTTCGCCTTGACGCCCTCGGCCGTCTCCAGCGCATTGGCGCCGGTGGCCAGGTTAATGGCGATACCAGTAGCCGGTTGGCGATTGTAGCGAGAGATCATCTCGTAGTTTTCCGCCCCCAACTCCACCCGCGCGATATCACCAAGACGCAGCAGGGAACCGTCGTCATTGGCCCGTATTACAATCGCGCGGAACTGTTCCGGGGTTTGCAGACGCCCCTGGGAGGTAATCGAAGCGTTCAACTGCTGCCCCGATATTGCCGGTGCAGCGCCGAGGCTGCCTACCGCAACCTGGGCATTTTGTGCACGTATCGCAGCAGCAACCTCCGCTGCAGACAGGCCGTAGGTGGTCAGCTTGTTGGGATCCAACCAAATGCGCATAGCGTATTTGGACCCGAAGACCTGCACATTGCCGACACCAGGTACCCGGCTAACGGGATCTACAATGGCGGAATTGATATAATCGGCGATGTCATTGCGATTCATGCTACCGTCTTCGGACACAAAACCGGCCACCATCAGGAAGCCGCTGCGGGATTTGCTGACGTTCACCCCCTGAATCTGCACCTCTTGTGGCAGCAGCGGCATAGACAGCTGCACCTTGTTTTGTACCTGCACCTGGGCGGTATCCGGATCTGTACCATTTTCGAAGGTCAGAGAGAGGGAAGCGCTTCCATTCGACTGGCTGGTTGCAGACATATAAAGCAGGCCATCGAGGCCTTTCATATTCTGCTCCAGAATCTGGGTGACCGAGTCCTCAACCACCTGGGCGGAAGCACCGGGGTAATTGGCTCCAATATTGACCGCAGGCGGCGCAATATTCGGGTAGCGCTCCACAGCCAACTGGATAATGGAAAGCGCCCCCGCCAGCATGGTGATGATGGCCAGCACCCAGGCAAAGACAGGCCGGTGGATAAAAAAGTTCGCCATAATTCCTATCCTCAGGAGCCCTGCCGGGCGGATACTTCGGGGGCCTGGACACCTCCTGGCACTGCCGACGGCTGTGTGTCAGAACGCTCGCTGGCCTGCACCGGCGCACCCGGACGAATCTTCTGCAGGCCGGCGACAATCACTCGGTCTCCCGTATGCAGGCCCTCCTCTACCAGCCAGCGATTGCCGATAGTGCGGCTTACCCTGACCGTGCGCTGGGTCACAATATTCTCCTCCGTGACCACCATCGCCGAAGTAGTCCCATTAGGATCCCGCGCTATACCCTCCTGAGGTACCAGAATGGCTTTCTCAAGCACCCCGCTACCCGCAATCGCACGCACATACATCCCCGGAAGCAACATATGGTCAGGGTTCGGTACCACCACGCGCAGGAGGACGCTACCGGTGGATGGATCGACACTGGCCTCGGCGAATTCCAGCTTGCCTTTGTACTCAAACTCGCTACCGTCCTCCAGAAAGATCCTGACTGGCAGATGGGTCGCGTCCCCAAGAGTACCCGCTTCCAGAGCCCGGCGCAGGCTCACAAGCTCGGCGGCAGACTGGGTGACATCTACATAAATGGGGTCCAGTTGCTGGACAGTAGCCAGCGCAGCGGCTTGATTGGCAGTGACCAGTGCCCCCTGGGTAACGGCAGACTTGCCAATCCGACCGGTAATTGGCGAGGTGATTCGCGCATAGGCCAATTGAATCTCCGCCCTGTGCAGCCCCGCCTTGGCCGCGGCCACATCGGCACGGGCCGCCTGCAGGTCGGCCTCGGCAGAGTCGTTCTCCTGTTTGCTTACCGCGCCATCACTTACCAGTTCTTCGCTGCGGTCAGCTTTCAAGCGGGCGATATGCATGACGGCATTGGCACGCTGCAGTATTGCCTGGGCATTGTCCACATCTGCTCGATAGATAGCGTCATCCAACTGGTAGAGGGGCTGATTGGCCTCTACCCGACCGCCTTCACGAAACAACTGCTGTTTTACAATGCCATTCACTTGTGGGCGCACTTCCGCCACCTTAAATGGTGAAGTGCGCCCCGGCAGTTCCCGTGTGAGCGTGATTGGCTCAGACTTTAGTGTGACAATGGTTACCTGAGGTGTCATTCTTGACGGCACAGCGGCCTCTTCACCACAGGCTGTGAGCAAAGAGGACACGGCCAGAAGACCGATGAGAGCTTTATTGTTGAGCATGATTACCTCGGTAAGCGCTGACTGCCTGGGCTGCGCTGTCAGGAGCGGGAAGTGCAAGTGGGGGGAAAATCCGGTTCCAGCAGATTGGCATTTTATGTGCGCGAATGGAACTCTATCAAGTATTTATCACTCTGCAATTTCCCACTAATAGGCAATTTCTTCCTTTGTTTTCAATAGCTTGCATAAAAACCGCACCCACTCACCCTGCGGCGAAATGCCGTAAATCCACGGTCAGGTGAGGTTAATGTGATTACAGATGAAGCAGCAGTCCCGATGACCAAACAGAGCAACGAACAAACCCTGAAGATCCGAGAACGCATACTGGACGCGGCACTCAGTATCTTTCATGAATCGGGGGTCTCCGCTTCTTCCCTTTCAGCAGTGGCTGAGCTGGCTGGCATTAGCCAGGGTGCTCTATGCGATCATTTTCGTGACAATGTCGAACTCCTCAATGCCCTGACCGAACGTATGCGGGTGCCCGGTGAACAATTGTGCGAATCCGCTGGGAACCAGGTTAAAAGAGACCCACTGGGCATACTGCGTACCCGCTGGGTATGGCTGTTCCACGAAATTGCCTGCAACGAGCAGTGGCAGAGGGTACTGGAGATTATCTTTCAATGCGGTGAATTGGTTGATGAGGGCAATGAATCCCTTCGGCGTATACAGCAGGGCCGCACCGTGGGCTTTGAAGGCATGGGGCAACTGGTGCAAATGGCCGTCACCGCTGAACAATTACCGGCGGATCTGGATGTGAGTCTCGCTTCGCAGATGTTACACGGCGGTCTCTTCAGTGTACTAGAAGAATGGTTGTTGTCATCGCGTGAGAAGGATCTCGGCGAGCTTGGCGAGCGCTATATAGATTCCCTATTGGATATGATCCGTTTTTCTCCCGCTATGCGCCAAAACAGACAGCGGCAAGTCTGCGCCCTCCACTGATTAACCCCTTTGTCCAAACGGCAAAAAAGCCGTGTAGTCATGTGACATTGACCTCTTTCAAGTATTGTTTTCAAATTGGACAGCATAAAAAATCAACTCGAGCCAAGGGCTTTCAGCAAAACCACTATTCCAGGGAACAAATCACATATTCCGTCTTAATTCAGCGGTATAGAAAAACGAACCTCAGTTGCAACCACACTACCCCTGGGCATCAGTTAGCGTTGTATGGGGGGCAGGAGTTCGCATTAGGGCAATACCTATGATTACAGTGCGCGATTTGACTTATCGTTACCCCCGCTCTGCTGAAAATGCCGTACGTGGTATTAGCTTCAAGATAGCCCAGGGTGAGATAGTGGGCTTGCTTGGACCTTCGGGAGCGGGGAAATCGACTACGCAGAACATACTGACCGGCCTGTTGCGCGGATACGGCGGCCAAGTGAAAGTGATGAACCGGGAGTTAGCCGGCTGGGGGAAGGAGTATTATGAGTATGTTGGCGTTTCATTCGAATTCCCCAACCACTATCTCAAACTGACCGCACGGGAAAATCTCGAACACTTTCGCTCGTTTTATACCGGCCAGACGTATGATTCAACGGAAGTCTTGGAGTGGGTCGGATTAGCTGAGGCGATGAACCAAAAAGTCTCTGAATTCAGTAAGGGAATGAAGGTAAGACTGAATGTCGCTCGCAGCATTATCCACGGCCCGAAAATTCTGTTTTTGGATGAACCGACAAGTGGGTTGGATCCCACAAACGCACGGAAGATCCAAAATCTAGTGCTGGAACTCCGCTCACGGGGAGCAACCGTATTTATTACAACCCACGATATGAATCTCGCGGATGCTTTATGTGACCGTGTCGCATTTATCACGCAAGGGGCTTTGCGCTTGATCGACGCCCCACTGAAACTGAAGCGATGCTTTGGCAGTCGTGAGGTTATAGTAGATTACATTGATGGTTCATCAGAGACGGTACAAAAAAAGTTCGGGCTCGACGGAATCGGCAACAATGCCGCATTTATTGAGTTGTTGAGGTCCGCGCAGCGGATTGAGACAGTACATTCACAGGAAACAACGTTGGACAACGTGTTTATTGAGGTGACTGGAGAGGCTTTGTCACCATGAACCGCCTGCTATCGATGATGGCCACCGACTTTCGAATACAACTGCGCACGCAGCTGTATTCGATCGGAATCGGAGTCAGTGCGGTATTGGCCCTGGCACTCGGCATGCTTGCCTCGCCGGCGTACTTGCCCGCCCTGTTACCGGTACTGTTACTGGCCACCGTCGGGGGCTCCACCCTGCTGTACGCGGCGGTCCTGGTCGTTTTCGAAAAAGAGCAAGGTACTCTGATCGCGCAGCTCGCGTCACCTCTGCACAGTCGTGAATACCTGTGGGCAAAAATCGTGTCACTATCAACTTTGGCAATAGTAGAATCCTTGGTCATGGTCGGTGGCACCTTGATGCTGATTGGGCAAGGGTGGCCTTTTACAGCGGTTGAAGTTCTTTTCTTACTCCTCGGCATTGTGACGCTGAGCATCGTCTATTCATTGGTTGGATTGATCCTGGTGGTTCGGTATCAAACATTGATGGAATTTCTCCTTCCGCTCGCGTTAATAACAAGCCTTTTACAACTGCCTATTTTGAGATTCCTGGGTCTTAGCGAACACCCGATATTTCTGTTGATTCCTACCTGTGCGCCGACCCTACTGATACAGGGTGCATTCCACACTCTGAATCCTGCGGAATGGACATACGGACTTGGCTATACGGCGGTAACGATAATACTCCTCACGGTATGGATGTATCGAGCTTACCAGGTCCACATCCTTGAGTTCTGGAGACAGAGTTGAAACAAACACCACTGGCAATTCGATTGGGACGCAACGATTTGCGGCTTATCGGGCGGGATCAACTGTTAATCTCGATGTTTGTTTTTGCACTTCTATTGAGCCTAGCCTTGCGCTACGGTTTGCCTTGGTTGAACGAATATCTTAGCCAACACGGAGTCATGCCCGGAGAGCTCGTTGGCCGCCCTCTGTATTCCTATTACCCACCCATCCTGGCACACATGATCCTCTACAATGGGGCGGCATTGGTGGGAACTGTGTTTGGGTTCCTATTGCTTGGCGAGAAGGATGACCGAACTTGGTGCGCAATGCTGGTCACACCAGTATCGCCTTTGGGTTACCTAGGTTACCGGGTAGCCGCAACCTCTGCATTTGGCTTTCTAATAGTGGCCGGTATGTTGGCAGTGACCCACCAAGGGCAGTTGGGGCTGTGGCAGCTGCCAGTATTGGCCGTTGGGGCAGCGTTAACCGCTCCGATCGTGGCATTATTTATTACAGTTACCGCAGAGAACAAAGTGCAAGGATTTGCCGTGGCTAAATTCGTCAGCCTCGCAGGTGGAATTATTGTATTGGGGTGGTTTGTTGCCGAACCCTGGCAATGGCTGTTTGGTTTATTCCCTCCTTTCTTGGTCAGCAAAGCGTATTGGATGGCCTGGAATGGCGCCACTGACTGGTGGGCTACCGTATGCCTCGCAATTGTAATGCAAGGGATAATGACCATGTGGCTATCGCACCGTATTACACGCATCATTTAGCATTACCAAAAAATTGGGCAGGGTGATACCAATATGGTTGCTTCATATCCCACAGGAGCTTTAACTAATACTATTTGTTGTAGCAGATCCGGCAACTATGCCCGGCCAATAATCAAGGGTAAAGATCAGGAATTGCTGTGAGCGCAGAGAGGTTTAATGGTTAAAATTTTGGTTTAATATTTATTATAAAATTGGTAACGATTTATTAAGTGTATTAATATAGAGCTTTACCAAACCGGGAACAACAACAATGAAACACTATCGGGAATTGGCACAGGCAATCCCGCCACTGCTGGACAAATTGCATTCCAGCGCCACCAGGCTGCGCGAGTCCCTGGAACAATTGCAAGCCGCAGGCAAACCCTGGCAGCACTACCTGCTGCAACCCGAGTTCGCCAGGAATGCCTCCTTGGCCCTCGATAAGGGTTTCGACCAGCCCTTTTCGCTGGCAGGCGCTTTGTACGCGCAACTGGATTACTTAGAGCCCATGGGCTCTGGCGGTGACGCTCGGGTCACTTTGCAAATCCCCGGACTACTTGCGG
Organism: Microbulbifer jejuensis; assembly: GCF_047289955.1. Classification (NCBI taxonomy): domain Bacteria; kingdom Pseudomonadati; phylum Pseudomonadota; class Gammaproteobacteria; order Cellvibrionales; family Microbulbiferaceae; genus Microbulbifer; species Microbulbifer jejuensis. The sequence continues at coordinate 28,891 of NZ_JBLBUB010000037.1, read as the reverse complement.
TACCGAGGAAAACCCTTTCCCTCGCACAACAGCTCAATCAACAAAAAAAAGCATTTTACACTGCAATTTCAAGTTTCAGAGCGGCCCTGGAGGAGCGCCCCGTGGCAGAGTGCGACCGCAGTGTGCGGGAAATACTGACCACTTCAGGCCACCCCCGCGCCCATCTGCGCCAATGCTATCGGCTGATACTTCTCTGCACCCAACGCCCAGATGCCATCGCCCTGTCCTGGATTAAGGCGCGCAAGTCGATCCGTAAAGTGACGGTGAGCTGGTGTGAGAAAAAGTTGGTACAACTGGATCCAATCGGCTCTGATCCGGGTATACAGTACCAGCGGCACCTGCTTGCCGGCCTGCACAAAAGCCAGCAAGGCCATCTTCGTCAGGTGCAGGTTCAAAGCCGCCCCAACCTGCAGGTGGCGGAAATTTTCTATAGGCACAAAGAGGCTCAGAAAGAGGAATACCACCAGGTCGGGTATTCATCCATGCCGGTATTGGTAGAGGCCAACAGTGCTGGACAGCTACCCAACTTCACCCGTATCGATCACCAGCCCAGCCCGAGCCGTCGTCGCCAGAGACGGGACCTGGGGCTGGCCACTGAGGCTTTCCTGCCTGCGCTCAGAGTGTTCCTGAAAGAGCAGCGATAAAGAAAACTTCGATTCTCCCCGCTTTCCTGCAAATGGGAAAAACTGCAGCAGCGCTGCCAGAGTGACAGCTATCCCGCTGGGCCACAGTAAAATGAACTCCAACCGGCCTTTGCACTTTGCCAGGTGGCAATAACCGAAAAGGCAAGCCTGTTACAGGAGGCTTAGCAGGTTGGATGGATGGTCAGCCCTCTACTATCCCCGGAGCCACATAGCGCTGGTAGTAGGAAACCGACAAGGCATAAAAATCCTCATCGATACGCTGGCGAATTTCCTCAAGGGGTAAGCCCCGGGCCTGGTTTGTAGGGCTTACCCCATACTCCCGTGGATTGACAATCTGGCTTGCCCCTGCACGCAACAGTTCAAACACCCAGCAGTAGGGATCCTGGCGGTCATCAAAACGGATCTGCTGGTGTCTCAACTGAGCCAGCAACAGTGGCTGGTCTAGAATGTACAACTGGCTGCGTACCGCACTGGCCAAATAGCCCTCTCGCCGCTGTGCGATGATACGGCGCTGCTCCTCGGTATAGGCATTCCAATCGATGACTTCATGGGCAAAACGCTTGCACCCACGGCATACCTCGTCACCAATGCCTGTTGAACAGACCCCAATACATGGGGTGCGAATTTTTCTGTACATCGAATACCCAGACTGGCCCACTCTGGCCACATCGGCCGAGCGAAAGTTGCGGGTAGACTATTTTGTTTCGGCCATCAAGAAAAGGGGGGAAGCACTGGCCAGAAAACCACCAACATTCATCCCACCAATAGCCAGAATTTACCTAAATTATTGATTTTTCGATAAACTTAACAGCAGTAGGACTTTCCTGTAGTATTCGCCACCCCGCCCTCAGCGGCCTCGAAAAAAATCCCGAGAACCCGTGCATAGACCGGGAATTCCATCCGCTGTTGGTGCCACTCCACATACCGAGAGGGACGTATCCGTGCTTGAAACCTACCTCAAACACGTCGCAGAACGCGCCGAACAGGGCATCCCACCAAAACCACTGGACGCCGAGCAGGTAGCCGGCCTGGTTGAGCTACTGAAAGCCCCGCTTGAAGGCAAAGAACAGGAACTGGTTGAATTGCTCACCCATCGCGTACCGCCGGGTGTTGACGAGGCCGCATATGTAAAGGCCGGTTTCCTCTCTGCCATTATCAAAGGCGAAGCAGAATCCCCTCTGATTGATCGTAAACATGCGGTAGAGTTGCTCGGTCAAATGTTGGGTGGCTACAATATCACCACTCTGGTTGAATTATTGGACGACAAGGATCTGGGCGAGTTGGCTGCCGAGCAGTTGAAAGGCACCCTGCTGATGTTCGACGCTTTCCACGATGTGGAAGAAAAAGCCAAGGCCGGCAACGAGAATGCCAGCGCGGTCCTGCAATCCTGGGCTGATGCGGAGTGGTTTACCAGGCGCAACAAGGTGCCAGAAAGCATCAAGGTGGCGGTATTCAAGGTCACCGGGGAAACCAACACCGACGACCTGTCTCCGGCGCCCGACGCCTGGTCCCGTCCGGATATCCCCCTGCATGCGCTCGCCATGTACAAAATGCAGCGCGACGGCCTGGAGCCGCAAGAACCCGGCGCAGTGGGCCCTTTGAAACAAATCGAAGCTGTGAAAGCCAAAGGTCTTCCTGTTGCCTTCGTCGGCGATGTCGTCGGCACCGGTTCCTCGCGTAAATCCGCTACCAACTCCGTGCTGTGGTACTTTGGTGAAGAAATGCCCGGCGTACCCAACAAAAAAGGAGGCGGGATCTGTATTGGCAGTAAAGTTGCCCCAATCTTTTACAATACCATGGAAGATGCCGGGGCACTGGTATTCGAAGCGCCGGTTGATGCATTGGGCATGGGCGATGTGATTGAAATTCGCCCTTACGACGGAAAAATCCTCTCCGAAGACGGCAAAGTGCTGTCCGAATTCCAACTAAAATCCGACGTTCTGCTCGACGAGGTTCAGGCCGGTGGCCGCATCAATCTGATTATCGGTCGCGGCCTTACCGGTAAAGCCCGCGAATCCCTGGGCTTGCCCCCCTCTGACCTGTTCCGAAAGCCGAAGCTCCCCGCCGATACAGGCAAGGGCTACACGCTGGCACAAAAGATGGTAGGCAAAGCCTGTGGTATAGAGGGCATTCGCCCGGGCACCTACTGCGAACCCAAGATGACCACCGTGGGCTCCCAGGACACCACCGGCCCGATGACCCGGGATGAATTGAAAGATTTGGCCTGCCTTGGCTTCTCCACCGATCTGGTGATGCAATCTTTCTGTCACACCGCAGCCTATCCCAAACCCGTCGATATCGATACCCAGCATACATTGCCGGACTTTATTATAAACCGCGGTGGCGTTTCCCTGCGCCCGGCAGACGGTATTATCCACAGCTGGCTGAACCGTATGCTGTTGCCTGACACCGTCGGTACTGGTGGTGACTCCCACACCCGCTTTCCTATGGGCATTTCCTTCCCGGCCGGTTCCGGGCTGGTAGCCTTCGCGGCGGCAACCGGTGTCATGCCACTGGATATGCCGGAATCCGTACTGGTACGTTTCAAAGGTGAAATGCAACCCGGTATCACCCTGCGCGACCTGGTCCACGCGATCCCCTACTATGCCATCAAGCAGGGCCTGTTGACCGTAGAGAAAAAAGGCAAGAAAAACATCTTCTCTGGCCGTATCCTTGAGATCGAGGGGTTAGAAACCCTGACCGTAGAGCAGGCTTTCGAACTCTCTGACGCCTCTGCCGAACGCTCCGCAGCCGGGTGTACCATCAAGCTGTCTGAAGACACCATTGCCGAATACCTGCGCTCCAATATCACCCTGCTGCGCTGGATGATCGCTGAAGGTTATGGCTCCAAGCGCACTCTGGAACGCCGCGCCCGCGCCATGGAAGCGTGGCTGGCCGCTCCGAATCTGATGCAGGCCGATACCAATGCCGAGTATCTTGAGGTGATCGAGATTGATCTGGCAGAAATCCAGGAGCCCATCGTCTGTGCGCCGAACGACCCGGACGATGCCCGTCTGCTGTCAGAAGTGGCCGGCGACAAGGTGGACGAAGTATTTATCGGCTCCTGTATGACCAATATCGGTCATTTCCGCGCTGCAGGTAAGCTACTGGAGCAGCACAAAGGGGGCATTGCTACCCGCATGTGGATTGCGCCACCCACCAAAATGGATGAACACCAGCTGATGGAAGAAGGCTACTACAACATTTATGGCGCTGCCGGTGCCCGCACCGAAATGCCCGGATGCTCCCTGTGTATGGGCAACCAGGCGCGCGTAGCACCAAACAGCACCGTACTATCCACTTCCACCCGCAATTTTCCCAACCGCCTGGGCGACGGCGCCAATGTGTATCTCACCTCCGCGGAACTCGCCTCAGTGGGTGCTATCCTCGGCAGGCTGCCCACTCTGGAAGAGTATCGGGCATATGCGGAAAACATAGACTCTATGGCTGGCGAGATCTATCGCTACATGAACTTTGATCAGATTGAGGAATTCCAGAAGTCTGCCGAAGAAGGCAAGCGTATCGCTGCCATTGAGATTCAGGAGGTTGCCGTTTAAGGGATAATCCTGTCTTATCCGGAAGCCCTTTCCCTTGAATAAGACTTGTTATCCTTCAAGCGATTGAACTATCGCGTGCTGCGCTTTCGTCTCGACATAAGAGATGGTAAAGCGAATACAATAACGATAGAAACTCCCCACGCCCCCGGCTTCACAGAAGCCGGGGGCGTGGGGCCGCTCTCCAGTAGCCTGGGGAAACGGATTCCCTCTCGGAGCAGGCTCTAAAGACCCCGGTAAAACCCACTCTGTTGGTCAGCGCGGGTTGACTGGCCCGAGGTGAATTGGAACATACAGGCGTTATCGGTGTAATTCATGTAGTTGTGGATCGAATCCAGACCTGGAAACCCCGCTCCCTGGCAAGAATCTCGCCCCACTGGACAACCGCGGGACGGAGAACTTTCCGCCGGTGTATCCGCGACAAAGTCCCCCGGGCTGCTGCAACCGCCCTGAAAGGTGTGGTACAACCCCACCCAGTGTCCGACTTCATGAACCAGGATATCCCCCTCGTTGTAAGGTGAGGCACTGCCGCCCGGCAGGGACTCCGTCAAAATGACCACGCCATCATTAATGGGATTTGAGGCATAACTGCTAGGAAAGGTTGCCCAACCCAACAAGCCACCGCCGATATTCGCCGTATAAATATTCAGATCTGCGGCACCTCCCACGCGTAATGTCGACTTCATCTGGAATTCGGCAGGGGTACTGGGCGCAACTTGGTACCAACTGTTATTCGAAGTAGTTGTGACCGATGCCAGATTGAAACTGAAAGGTGTTGCAGAAAATGCAGCATTCAGCACGCTCATTTGATTGTTGATTTCAAGGAGGGACAGGGCACCATTTCCAAAGGTGTCTGTGATTACATGAAAATGCACGTTCACGCCCGCCAGACCTGCCTGGCGCTGGACATAATTGCTCAATGCGCCGTTCATCGTTGTAAAATAACTTTCCTGCAATACCGCCTCTTGTTCCGTCGGGTGTTCCGTACCACAGCGAAGTGCTTTTTGATTCTCTTCAAAGGCAGGCAGGTTATGGGAAAACAGTATAAAAGGAAAAAATAGCAGACTGAAAAACCAGGATTTTCTTCGTAACCTATTATTCATTAAGGCTTTCATTAGAATATTCCTCTATTATTATTGTTACGTCATATCATCGCTATATACTTCCAAACAGTTATTGCTTGAACCCTTTTTTATTGGCATTAAGTTATAAACAACGCTGGCAGCAGTGCATTGCCAATAGAATTGGCCAAGGCGGTCACACGGTATCTTATCCAGTGGCAACTGCAACTTGAATTTCCCCGGAATCCCGTGACCTGGCCCACAAAAAATAGATCCTGAGTTAATTTAACGGCCAATAAATTAAACTTAGTTTATTAACCCTTCATAGATTGAGTCATTACCTGTCGGCCACGGGCTCTACTTTTTTGATTTTATTTTCTGCTATACCGAGATCAACCATTCCATCAGGAAGGCCCTGAAAAAAGTTGATATCCTGCTGCCACCCTGCACCCTTGTTCTTAAGTGCCATTAGTAGAGATAAGTTGCTGTTCCGGTGGCGATCAATGCATCCGTATCATTGCGCAGCTCCGTACGCGCAACGACCAGTTTTTTACCTGTGCGAAGAATGGCACCCTCACAGAGAAAATGCCGGCCCCTGCCCGGTTTCAGGTAGTCCACCCGCATATCCACGGTGCCGAGTTTCGACAGCCGATCCACCTTCTCCTCCCAGTGCAGATCTCCCAGGCGCTGGTAGGCGGCCACCATGGCGGTGAGGCCGCCAACGGTGTCCAGCGCCGTGGCGATAACACCTCCGTGTAAAATGTTCTTCCAGATATTGCCAATGAGATGCGGACGCAACTCAAAACCAGCGGAAAGTGTGAGGGCCTCCAGGTCCAGGGAGCGCATCTCAAGACCAATTTGCTGGTTAAAGGGGATTTGCTCAAAAAAACCCTTTACCAGTTCCTGAAATTCACTTGGTGAGGGTTCTGTCATAATCGTGCAACCCGGTTAAGTCCATCCAAAGCGGCACTGCGGTACGCCTCCGCCATAGTGGGATAGTTAAACGTGGTGTTGACGAAGTAATCAATCGTATTATTTGGTGCAGGCTGCTTCATAATCGCCTGGCCGATATGCACAATTTCAGCGGCTTCGGCACCAAAACAGTGAATACCCAGGATTTCGCGGGTTTCGATGTGGAACAGGATCTTGAGCATACCCACGCGCTCACCGGAAATCTGCGCCCGCGCGGTATGCTTGAAGAGTGCGCGGCCTACCTCGTAGGGTACCTTGGCGGCGGTCAGTTCGGATTCGGTTTTACCCACGGAAGAGATTTCCGGCAGGGTATAGATACCAGTGGGTGCGTCTTCGATAACACGGTGACCACGCCCGGCAATAGCTGCCGCCACAGCACGGCCCTGGTCATAGGAGGCGCTGGCAAGGCTGGGCCAGCCGATCACATCCCCCACAGCATAGATATTTTCCACCTCGGTGCAGTAGTGATCATCTACGCTCAGCTGGCCGCGGTGGTTAGCCTCCAATCCGACATTGTCCAGCCCCAAAGTGCTGGTATTACCGGTACGGCCGTTACACCAAAGCAATGCGTCGGCATGGATACGCTTGCCGGACTGCATTTCCATAATCACGCCCTGTGCATTGGGCAGTACCCGTGCGTGCTCTTCCCGGTGACGGACGGTCACGCCCATATCGCGCAGGTGATAACTCAGGGCATCAGAGATTTCATCATCGAGGAATTCCAGCAGGCTGCCACGGGTATTGATCAGGTCAACCTTGACACCCAAGCCGGCAAAAATGGAAGCGTATTCGCAACCGATCACCCCCGCTCCATAAATCATAATGGAGTGCGGGGTGTGCCGCATATCCAAAATGGTGTCACTGTCATATACGCGTGCGTGCTCAAAATCCACATCTGCCGGACGGTACGGACGCGAGCCAGTGGCGATGATGATTTTTTTCGCAGTGACGCTTTCCGTGGCGCCATCTGGCAACTGCACATCCAAGCTGTTGGCATCGCGGAACTTCGCCTTACCAACGACCAGCTCAACCCGGTTACGCGCATATAAGGAGGTATGCATTTCCACCTGATAGGAAATCACCTTGTTCACAGTTTGCATCACCTGGGGAAAGGTAAGTCGACGCGGTTCACCCAGTGCGCGGAATACGTTTTGGGTGTTGTATCGCATCAACTGTTTTACCGAGTGCCGCAGCGCCTTGGAAGGGATAGTGCCCTTGTGGGTACAGTTGCCGCCAACCACCTGGCGTTTTTCAATAACCGCTACACGCATCCCTTTTTTGGCAGCACTCATGGCAGCGGCCTCTCCAGCAGGGCCAGAACCAATAACAACCAGATCAAATTTTTGCTCTGCCATTTAACGCCTTATCTCTAAATGTCCAGACCCTTGAGAGAAGATGCCCTGAAGCTCACTGCATTTTTAATTTGGTAAAATGCTCAAACAAACTCCACCGGTATCATACAAAACTTACTTACGTTTGGTGGCATCGTAAGCAATATTCTCCGCAACTGCTTTCTTCAGCTGACGCTGTTGCTCTTTCTCACACGCTTCATCATCGCCACCGCAGATTGCACAGTTTTGCTTCATACCGAGATTATTGAGTCCACCGCAGGATCCTTTTAACGGTTTTTTCTGCACAATGACGCCCACTGCCATCCCTGCGACGACCAGCAACATGACAACAAAGGCAAAGATAAACACTGTCACTACTCAATCCTCTCAAGGTAAGGGGCAAAGGCGGTGCTGTACCGCTCTTCGAATCCCCTGTCAGTTTTTACCAGCATAAAAACGGCCAGATTTTCACGCTCTGCCAAAGCCATCCCCGCTTGGGCCCCCAGTACATTCAGCGCCGTGGCGAGACCATCGGCTTCAGCACAGGTATCGGCAACAACGGTCACAGATGCCAGCCTGTGCTTTAATGGGCGCCCGGTGCGCGGATCAATGCTGTGCGCATAGCGCACACCACCGCGCTCGTAGTAGTTGCGGTAGTCACCACTGGTCGCCACCCCTTTACCACTGACATCAATAGGTCGTTGAACGGTCTGCCCTATTGAGTCAGGCACTTCAATGCCGATTCGCCAGAGTCTACCTTTTGGATTCACACCGAGGGTACGCAGTTCACCACCGATCTCGACCAGGTAGTTGCGAATGCCCTGCTGTTCCAGCAGCTGAGCAACCCGATCGACCCCGTGCCCTTTGGCAATGGCCGATAGGTCTATTTCCACCGGACGCTCGCGAGTGATGGTATCCGGCTCACGAGTCATTTTGAGGGCATCGGACCCCACTATCTGCTGCAAGCGGGCAATGTCCACCTCGGAGGGAATCCATTCGGGTTCCGGCTTGGGGCCAAATCCCCATAAATTGACCAGGGGACCCACAGTTACCTCAAAGGCGCCATTGCTGCGGCGATAAATATCCAGGGACATCTCCACAACCTCCGCAAGCGGCGTGCTCACCGGTATGACCTTGCCCACAGGGCTGCGGTTGAAGCGCATCAACTCGGAATTGTCGATATAGGTGGACATAGCCTGGTTGACCTGGTGCAGCTCGCTATCAATCAGTGTTTGCAACTTGCTGCGCTCAATACCTCGGGGAACATCGACAACCGTGATGTGATAACTGGTCCCCATGGTACGGCCACTGAGCTGCCAGTTCTCTGGTGCTTGAGAGCAGGCAGATAAAATGACAGCCACACAAAACAAAAACAGGGCCGGAAGAACGGGCCCTGTTTTTGCTTTTTTTGGGGCTTTGATTGCGTTTAGCAAACTAAGCTCTCCGTTTAACCACCGAAGTCATCAAGGAGAATATTTTCATCCTCTACTCCCAGGTCTTTGAGCATATTGATCACTGCCGCGTTCATCATGGGCGGTCCACACATGTAATACTCGCAGTCCTCCGGAGCCGGGTGGTCCTTGAGGTAGTTTTCATAGACCACGTTGTGAATAAAGCCTGTGTAACCGCTCCAGTTGTCTTCCGGTTGCGGGTCCGACAGCGCCACATGCCACTGGAAATTATCGAACTCAGATGCCAGGCCGTTGTAGTCACCCTCGTAAAACATCTCTCGCAGGGAACGGGCGCCGTACCAGAAGCTGATCTTGCGTTTGGCGTTCAGGCGTTTGAGTTGGTCGAAAATGTGCGAGCGCATGGGCGCCATACCGGCACCACCACCAATAAAGATCATTTCGTTATCGGTGTCCTTGGCGAAGAATTCACCGAAGGGGCCGTACACCTTGATCTTGTCACCGGGTTTCAGGCTGAACACGTAAGAGGACATCTGACCCGGCGGTATGCCTTCGGCACGCGGCGGCGGGGTCGCGATGCGGATGTTGAACTTCACAACTCCCTTCTCTTCCGGGTAGTTGGCCATGGAGTAGGCGCGCACAACTGGTTCTGTAACCCTGGACTCCAGCTTGAAGAAACCGAAGTGCTCCCAGTCACCACGGTACTGTTCTTCCACCTCGAAATCGGCAAATTGCACATGGTGGGGCGGCGCCTCCAGCTGCACGTAACCACCTGCGCGGAAGTCGACGTTTTCACCTTCGGGCAGACGCAGGGTGAGTTCCTTAATAAAAGTGGCCACGTTCGGGTTGGACTCCACAGTGCACTCCCACTGCTTCACACCAAATACCTCTTCCGGCACTTCGATTGTCATATCCTGCTTCACCGCCACCTGGCAGGACAGGCGCTTGCCCTCTTTGGCATCGCGCGGGGTGAAGTGGGCCGCTTCGGTGGGCAGCATATCGCCCCCACCAGAAATCACTTTACACACACACTGCGCACAGCTGCCGCCACCGCCACAGGCGGAGGCCAGAAACAGGTTGTTGGCCGCCAGGGTTTGTAACAATTTGCCACCTGCCGGCACGGTGAGGTTCTTTTCGCCGTTCACCAGGATATTGACGTTGCCGGTGTTTACCAGGCGCGAGCGGGCCACAAGGATCACCGCCACCAGTGCCAGAACGATGACGGTAAACATCGCCACGCCGAGGATAATTTCAATACTGTTCATAGGATTGCCTCACCCGCTCAGATGTCGATACCGCCGAAGGACATAAAACCCAGGGACATCAAACCAACCGTAACGAAGGTGATGCCCAGGCCCTTCAGGCCATCCGGTACGTCGCTGTACTTCAGCTTCTCGCGAATACCCGCCAGCGCGGTAATCGCCAGGGCCCAACCGAGGCCGGCGCCAAAGCCATAGGCAACACTCTCCCCAAACGCATACTCGCGCTCCACCATAAACAGGGAGGCCCCGAGGATGGCGCAGTTCACGGTAATCAGCGGCAGGAATACGCCCAGCGCGTTGTACAGTGCCGGTACATACTTATCCAGGAACATCTCCAGGATCTGTACCAGCGCCGCGATAACGCCGATATAAGACAGCAAACCGAGAAAGCTCAGATCCACATCCGGATAACCGGCCCAGGCCAGCGCGCCGTCTTTCAACAGGTAGGTGTAGATAAGATTGTTCACCGGTACCGTCAGGGTCAGTACCACGATCACCGCCACCCCCAGCCCGATGGCGGCCTCGATCTTCTTCGAAACAGCCAGGAAGGTGCACATGCCAAGGAAGAAGGCCAGCGCCATGTTTTCCACAAAAACAGCGCGGATAACCAAAGAAATATAATGTTCCACGGATTAGACCTCCTGCGCCTGGGTATTGGGCGCGATCCTGAATTCATCCTGCTCCACCTGAACCGGCTTCCAGGCGCGGATTGCCCAGATAAACAGACCGATCAGGAAGAACGCACTGGGAGGCAACAGCAGCAGGCCGTTGGGGATGTACCAGCCACCGTTGCTGACGGTTTGCAGGATATCCACACCGAACAGTTTGCCGGCACCGAAGAGTTCGCGAATAAAAGCCAGGCCGATCAGAATCACGCTGTAGCCCAGACCGTTGCCAAGGCCGTCGAAGAAGCTGGGTAACGGCGGGTTCTTCATGGCGAAGGCTTCTGCGCGCCCCATTACGATACAGTTGGTAATGATTAGGCCAACGAACACCGACAACTGCTTGGAGATGTCATAAGCCAGCGCCTTGATCAACTGATCCACCAGGATGACCAGGGAGGCGATCACCGTCATCTGCACAATAATGCGAATGCTGTTCGGGATCTGCTTGCGGATCAGGGATACCGCAACGTTGGAACAGGCCACAACCGAGGTGAGTGCAATACACATGACCAGGGTGACCTGCAGCTTGCTGGTCACAGCCAGTGCCGAACAGATACCCAGGATCTGCAGTGTGATCGGGTTATTGTTGAAAATGGGTTCGAGCAGCGTGTCTTTGACTTTCATGCTTATGCCTCCCCTGCTTTCAGGTTTTTCAGGAAGGGACCGAATCCCTGACTCCCCAGCCAGAAGTTCACCAGGTTATCCACGCCTCTGCTGGTGAGCGTTGCGCCGGATAAACCGTCGACTTCGTGCACCGCATCGGGACTGCTGGGGTTCACCTGCCCTTTGATCACCTGGAGGTCCACATTGCCCTGGCTGTCGAAGACTTTTTTGCCAACCCACAGGGCTTTCCAGTTGGGGTTGTCCACTTCACCACCGAGTCCTGGGGTCTCCTTGTGCTCGTAAAAGCCCAGGCCCGCTACGGTATCCAGGTCACTCTGCAGGGCGAGAAAGCCGTACAGGGTGCCCCACAGGCCGTAACCGCGCACGGGCAGGATAACCTTATCGAGCTTGCCCTCTTTCTCTACCAGGTAAACCTCCTTGATATTTTCCCGGCGGATAATCTTGGCGGCATCCTCGCCCGCTGGCAGCCGCTCGCTCGCGGAGGTGATCTTGGCTGCAGCGCGACCGCTGCCGCCGGCCGGCGCCTGGTCGGTGAACTTGCCGGTATCCAAATCGACATACTTGACCTGCACATCGGCAAAAGCCCTCTCGACCTCTGCTTTGCTTGCGTGCGAATCCTTCAGCAGCCCACCGGCGAGCAGAACGTTGCGTCTCATATCCAGTTCGGCATTGGCCTGCTGGGCGGGCCTCAGCAGAACAGCGGCAGTGGCGACCACGACGGAGCACACCAGGCACATTACCAGGGCGACAATCAGCGTCCCCTTGACGGAATCTTTATTAGCCACGTGCCAGCCTCCGTTTGATATTGGACTGCACCACAAAGTGGTCAAACAGCGGAGCGAACAGGTTGGCGAACAGGATCGCCAGCATCATGCCTTCCGGGAAGGCGGGGTTCACAACCCGAATCAGCACCACCATCACACCAATCAGAATGCCATACCACCAGCGGCCAATATTGGTCATGGCAGCGGACACCGGATCGGTAGTCATAAAGATCAGGCCGAAGGCAAAGCCGCCCACGACCAGGTGCCAATACCAGGGCACTTGGAACATGGGGTTGGACTCGGAACCGATGAGGTTGAACATAAAGGCGGTGGCCATCATGCCCAGCAAGGTACCGGCCACAATGCGCCAACTGGCGATCTTCATACCGATCAGGATCACACCGGCAACCAGTATGGCCAGGGTGGAGGTCTCGCCGATGGAACCATGCATCTTGCCGAAGAAGGCATCGAACCAGGTCAGCTGGCCAGCGGCCGCATTGACCACATGGTTCTGGATACCTTCACTGGCCATCACCGACAGCGCAGTCGCACCGGTGTAGCCGTCAACGGCAGTCCAGACGGCATCGCCGGACATGGCTGCAGGGTAAGCGAAAAACACAAACGCGCGGCCGGTAAGAGCCGGGTTAAGGAAGTTCTTACCAGTACCGCCAAAGACTTCCTTGCCGATCACCACACCGAAACTGATGCCCATGGCCACCATCCATAGGGGCAGATCCGGCGGGCAGGTCAGGGCGAACAGGATGGAGGTGACAAAGAAACCTTCGTTCACTTCGTGACCACGCACCGCGGCAAACAGCACCTCCCAGATACCGCCCACAATAAAAGTGACCGCATAGATAGGCAAAAAGTACATAGCACCGTAGACAAAATTGTCCCACAGGCTAGCCGGATTATAAGAGGTCAGAGCACCAATAATCCCATGGCGCCAGCTCGACAGCTCCGGATTGGTCATGCCTTCGACAATGGTATTGGCCTGGAAACCGATATTCCACATGCCGTAGAAGGCCGGGATCATGGCACAGGCCCACACGGTGATCATAATGCGCTTCAGGTCGATACCGTCGCGCACATGGGAAGTCGTATGGGTCGTCGAGGAAGGCTGGAACAACCCGGTATCAATAGCCTCATAGAGGACATAGAGCTTCTCGAACCGGCCGCCTTTTTGGAACTGTGGCTCGATAGCGTCGAGGAATTTACGCAACATACTCAACCCTCCTTCTCAATACGGGTCAGGCTGTCCCGCAAAATGGGGCCGTATTCATACTTACCCGGACAAACGAAGGTACACAGCGCCAGATCCTCTTCATCCAGCTCCAGCGCACCCAGCTTCTGGGCCATCGCTGTATCGCCCACAATCAATGCGCGCAGCAGTTGGGTTGGCAACACATCCAGTGGCATGACCTTTTCATAGGTGCCGATCGGAACCATAGCGCGCTCGGACCCATTGGTACTGGTCGTGAAGTTGAACAGTTTGTGCTTGAACAGGCGCGAAAGGTAGATTGGGAATAGCGAAAAGCGTTTGTTGCCCGCACGCAGATAGTGCAGGAACGGCCGCTCGTGGCCCTCCTCAAGAATCGAGACTTGGTTATGATAACGCCCCAGGTATGCCAGGGGGCCCGCAGCCGTGCGACCACCGAATACTGAGCCGGAGATAACGCGGTCATCGCTACCTTTCAGCTCTCCCGCAGTCAGCTTCTCCAGGCTGGCACCAAGACGAGTGCGCAACAGGCGTGGCTGTTTCGCCTGGGGGCCCGCCAGGGCAATCACACGATCTGTGCACAGTTTACCCGTGGTAAAGAGTTTGCCCACGGCGATCACATCCTGGTAGTTGATGGTAAACACGCTGCGGTTGGCAGATACCGGGCTCAGGTAGTGGATATGGGTACCGGAAAGACCGGCCGGATGGGGGCCGGCAAACGCTTCGCGGTGAATATTGCTCGCGTCCGGTAGCGGGATGTTCGCATCTGGAGCGGTACAGACGTAGGTGGTTTCCGCCAGCTTGGATAGAACCTCCACACCCTGGGAGAAGGCTGCGCGGTTCTCGGCAATCACCACTTGCGGATTGGCGGCCAGGGGGTTGGTATCCATCGCATTGATAAACACCGCAGCCGGCTCAGCATCCGGGGCGGGAACGCGGCTGAACGGACGGGTGCGCAGCGCGGTCCAAAGGCCAGATTCAACCAGGCTCTCAACGACCTGTGCGCGAGTCAGGCCAGACAGCTTGTCTGCCCGGTAGCTTTGGAACTGTTCCGCTGCATCGCCCTCTACCGCAATCACAACAGATTGCAGTACCCGGCGGGCACCGCGATTGATAGCAACAACACGACCCGCAGCGGGCGCTGTGTAGCGTACGCCTTCGGTTTTTTTGTCACTAAACAATAGCTGGCCAAGTTTGACGCGATCCCCTTCAGCCACTGCCATGGTCGGCTTCATCCCGTGATAATCGGGGCCGAGTACAGCAACGGTCTTGAGCGCAGGGCCATCGTGGATGACCTGCTCGGGCGCGCCGGATATGGGTAAGTCCAATCCCCGACGGATCTTTCTCATACGCCTATGCCTAAGTTTCTAGTTTGAAAAAGTGCAATACAACCGCCAGTCCAGATTCATTCTGTGCTTCAGTCAAAATCGGACTGGTAAGTCATATTGTGGAATTCTGCGCTGCGGGGGCTTACACCGTTTCACCCGTGGACCGGGGGGAAGGAAGTTAACTCTGGTTTGCGCACGCTAACTTCGGCGCACAGTTGCCCTGCAAAATCGCGCGCATTATAAAGACGGGACAGGGGCTTTACCAGTCTGGAAGCCCCCAAAGTGGCATTGTGATGAAAAATTTTTTACTGGAAAAACAGGGATTTGTAGCACCCTGCAAAGAGCCCTTGTGACCCACCAGCCTTTTGGTGGACCCACAAGGGACAGGCGGACAGCGGCTTAATCCCGCTTCGGAAATAACTTGTAACGAACACCCGCCATCTCTTCCAGGCAGCGCACCACCTGACAGCTGTAGCCAAACTCGTTGTCGTACCAGCAGTAGAGCACTGCATTTTTACCATCCACGATAGTCGCATTGGAGTCGAAGACACAGGCGCGGCGGGAGCCCACAAAGTCGCTGGACACCACCTCGGGGGAGTTGGTGTAATCGATCTGCTGGCGCAGTGGCGAATGCAGAGCCACTTCGCGCATATATTCATTGAGCGCCTCCTTGGTGGTCTCCTGGCCCAGGTTCAGGTTGAGAATCGCCATGGAGACATTCGGGGTCGGAACCCGTATCGCGTTGCCGGTGAGCTTGCCCTTCAGCTCGGGTAGCGCCTTGGCCACCGCTTTGGCCGCGCCGGTTTCGGTCAGCACCATATTCAGTGCTGCAGCGCGCCCGCGGCGCTCGCCCTTGTGGTAATTGTCGATCAGGTTCTGGTCGTTGGTGTAGGCATGAACGGTTTCCACATGGCCGTGCTCTACCCCGTAACCATCCATCATCGCTTTCAATACCGGCACTATGGCATTGGTGGTACAGGAAGCGGCAGAGAGCACTTTGTCTTCCGGCTTGATTTCACCATCGTTGATGCCGTAAACGATATTCTTGATATCGCCCTTACCCGGTGCTGTGAGGATGACCTTGGAAACACCGGGACAATCCAGATGCTGGTTCAGGCCCTCTTCATCGCGCCATACGCCGGTGCTGTCCACCACGATGGCGTCGTGGATACCGTACCGGGTGTAATCCACTTCTTGCGGGGCGTTGGCGTAGACAATCTTGATCTCATTGCCGTTGCAGATCAGGGAACTGGTTTCCTCATCCACACGGATCGTGCCCTGAAAGGCACCGTGTACCGAGTCGCGGCGCAACAGGGAGGCGCGCTTGACCAGATCGTTAGGCGCCTTGCCTTTGCGCAGTACAATAGCGCGCAAGCGCAGCACGTCACCACTGCCAGCCTTGTCGATCAACAGCCGCGCCACCAGGCGGCCAATACGACCAAAACCGTAGATCACCACATCTTTGGGCTCGGGCAGAGGCTTGCCGGCACCGACGGCATCCACCAGCTCTTCGCGCACAAACGTGTCCACGGGCAGGTTGCGATCATCGCGCATGAACTTGTTGGTCAGGGTACCCAGGTCAATATGCACCGGGCCCAGATCCAATTTGCAGATGGCCTCCAGCACCGGAAAGGATTCAAACTCGGAGAGTTCATTTTCCTCTACCTGGCGCACGAACCGGTGCGCTTTCATAATGCTCAGCACGGAGCGGTTGACCAGGTTGCGGCCGTACATATAAATACCGACGTTTTGCTCGCGGTTGAGCTTTCCGATCATCGGGATCATGGATTCGGCCAGCGCCTCGCGCTGTTTCCAGTCCTTGAAAAAGTCCGCGGGCTTCGGTCGCTTCTGAGTCACTGTCAGACACCTCTGCATTGTGTTGGATAGGCAGGAAATCACGACCCGGAAACCGCCCCCGGGTCGTATGGCTGCGCATTATCAATATTCACCTGTTAGAGCGCAACCGAGTAAAATAAAACCCAAAACCTGTAGTAAAACTACCTTGCGGCTATCGTCTGCCACTGTGCCGCGCAAGCGGCCAAAAGTGTGCTCATTGCGCCAGCCCGGTAAACACACTGCAACGCCGACCATTCACAGCTACAATAGCCGCCCCCTGCACCACAGCAAACGAAAGCGCGGATATAAAGGAAAGATGACCGATTTACAGCCCCTGACACCCCCTGGATTTCGCAGTGCCAACGACCGACAGTTTTGGGGGCAACTGCATGGCGCAGCGGCCGCGCTCGCCCTGCTAAACGCAGCTCGCAAGAGCAAATCCCCAACACTGCTGATCACCCGCGACAGTCTCGAGGCGCACCGTCTAGAGGAACAGCTGAAATTTTTTAACAAAGCCCGGAGAGATAGCGCCACAGAAAGCGCGTTTGAAATCTTCCATTTCCCCGACTGGGAAATCCTTCCCTACGACACCTTCTCACCCCACCAGGACATTATCTCCGATCGCCTGGCCACCCTCTACCGAATACCGCAAATGGGCGGTGGTATCGTGATCGTGCCGGTAAGCACCCTGATGCACCGTCTGCCCCCCTGTGATTACGTGGCCGGCAATGCGCTGATCCTGCGTGAAGGACAGCAGTTTGAAATCGATATCCAGAGGCGCCTGCTGGAGCAGGCCGGCTACCACTGTGTGGATACGGTGTACGAACACGGCGAATTCGCTGTGCGCGGATCGCTGATGGATATATTTCCCATGGGCAGTACCCTGCCCTACCGTATCGATCTGTTCGACGATGAGATCGAGTCCCTGCGTACCTTTGATCCCGAGACCCAGCGCACCGTAGACCGGGTGGGTACCGTTCACCTGCTGCCCGCACGGGAGTTCCCCATGCACAAGGCCGCCCTGTCCGGTTTCCTGCAGAACTGGCACGAGCAGTTTCAAGCCGACCCGAGCCTGGTACCCATCTATCAGGATATCAGTGCCGGCATTGCCCCTGCGGGTATCGAGTACTACCTGCCTCTGTTTTTTGATAACCACTGCGCGAGCCTGTTTGACTACCTGCCCGAAAACAGCCAGACATTTATACAGGGGGATATCCAAGCCCCCATGGAGAGTTTCTGGCGCGAAGTCAGCAATCGCTATGAAAGCCGTCGCGGAGACCTGACCCGCCCGATATTGCAGCCCCGCCAAATTCTGCTGGATATCGACGAATTCAACGGCGCCCTCAAATCCATGTCCAGGGCCATCTTTTCGACCGAAACACTGCCGGAGAGTCAGGGCAACTACAACTTTGCCGTCCAGGTGCCACCAAACCTGCCGGTGGACGGTAAAGCCGAGCAACCTATGGCAGCCTTGGAAAGCTACCTGATGGCGCATTCCGGACGGGTGCTCCTCTGTGCCGAAAGTAGCGGGCGACGCGAGGCCCTGCTGGAATTGTTAAAAGGGATACGCCTGACACCCCCCACCTTTTCCAGCTGGGAAGAATTCCTGCAAAGCGGCGAAGCTATCGGCATCACGGTAGCGCCACTGGACCAGGGACTATTGCTCACCGACCCCGCTATCAACCTGATTGCCGAGCCACAACTGTTTGGCGAACGGGTATTGCAGCAGCGTCGCCGCAAAAAGGCCAAGGAAGACGCAGACAACGCAGTGAAGAACCTGGCCGAGCTGCGCATCGGCGCCCCGGTAGTGCATATTGATCACGGTGTGGGTCGCTACCGCGGCCTGCAGCACCTGGATATTGGCGGCCAGCCGGCGGAATTCCTGGCCCTCGAATACGCCGACGAAGCCAAACTCTATGTTCCCGTGGCCAGCCTGCATCTGATCAGCCGCTACTCCGGTGCCGATGAAGCGCTGGCGCCCCTGCACAAAATGGGCAGCGAACAGTGGCAAAAAGCCAAACGCAGGGCCGCCGAGAAAGTGCGCGATGCCGCCGCCGAACTGCTGGACATCTATGCGCGCCGCGAGGCCCGGGTAGGCCACGCTTTTGCCGACCCCAAGCTGGCCTACCGGGAGTTCGTCGCTGCCTTCCCATTTGAAGAGACTCCGGACCAGCAGCAGGCCATTGAAGCCGTGGTGGGCGATATGTTGTCGAAAAAACCCATGGATCGCCTGGTGTGCGGCGATGTGGGCTTCGGCAAGACTGAGGTGGCCATGCGCGCGGCCTTCGTTGCCGCCCATGCCGGCAAACAGGTGGCCATGCTGGTACCCACCACCCTGCTGGCACAGCAGCACTACCAGTCTCTGCAGGACCGCTTTGCCGACTGGCCCATCAATATTGAGGTGATCTCGCGCTTCCGCTCCGGCAAGGAAGTAAACAGCGTGAAGGAGAAAGTGGCGCGCGGCAAGGTGGACATCCTCATCGGCACCCACAAGCTGCTTCAAAGCGACCTGGATTTTAACAGCCTGGGACTGTTGATTATCGACGAGGAGCACCGCTTCGGCGTGCGCCAGAAGGAGCGCCTCAAGAGCCTGCGCGCCGAGGTGGATATCCTCAACCTCACCGCCACCCCCATCCCGCGCACCCTGAATATGGCCATGAGCGGTATTCGCGACCTCTCCGTGATCGCCACACCGCCGGCGCGGCGCCTGTCTGTGAAAACCTTCGTGCGCGAACGGGACAATGCCCTGATAAAAGAGGCCATACTGCGGGAAATCCTGCGCGGTGGCCAGGTGTACTTCCTGCATAACGAAGTGAAGAGTATTGAGCGGCTTGCACGCGAACTGCAGGAACTGGTGCCCGAGGCCCGCATCGCTATCGGCCACGGCCAGATGCGCGAACGCGAACTGGAACAGGTCATGAGCGACTTCTATCACAAGCGCTTCAATGTTCTGGTGTGCACCACCATTATCGAAACCGGCATTGATGTGCCCACGGCCAATACCATCCTGATCGAACGTGCGGACAAGTTCGGACTGGCCCAACTGCACCAATTGCGCGGCCGCGTGGGACGCTCCCACCACCAAGCCTATGCCTACCTCCTGACGCCGAATAAACGCGCCATGACCAGTAACGCCGTCAAGCGCCTGGAAGCCATCAGCGAGGCCCAGGATCTCGGTGCGGGCTTTACCCTGGCCACCCACGACCTGGAAATCCGCGGCGCCGGAGAACTGCTCGGTGAGGAACAAAGCGGGCAAATCCAGGGCGTTGGCTTCAACCTGTATATGGAGATGCTCAACCGGGCGGTACAAGCCATTCGCGAAGGGCGCACACCAAATATCGATGACCCCCTGGACGCTCCCGCGGTGGACGTGAACCTGCGGGTACCGGCACTGATCCCCGAGGACTACCTGCCGGATGTGCACTCCCGCCTGATAATGTATAAACGCATCGCCAATGCCGCCGATGGCCAGCAACTGAGGGAGCTGCAGGTGGAGATGATCGACCGTTTTGGCCTGCTGCCTGAACCCGTCAAGCACCTGTTCCACACCACCGAAATCAAACTGAAAGCGGACAGGATGGGCATTCGCAAGCTGGAGGCCGCCGCCGACCGCGGCCGTATCGAATTTGCCGACACCACCCAGGTGGACCCCTTCACCCTGGTGAAGCTGGTGCAGGCCCAACCTGGCCGCTACCAGCTGGCGGGCGCCAACCAGCTCAATTTCAATCTCGACGAGGAGGGCCCCGAGCGCAAGCTGCAGGAGATCAACGCAGTGTTGGACCAGCTGGCACAGTGATACCATCCGTCAACCCGTGAGGTGGTCGATCGACAGGGCGCAAACTCCCGGCCAGAATCACCACCGCACATGACAACTTGCGCAGCACGCCTCCAGGAAACAACAGAATGATGAACAATGGTCCCCCCATGACAAGGATAACGCACCTCTTCCCCACTCTGGTCCTGGCCCTCTCCGCCGCAGCAGCCCAGGCAGCCAACTATGCCGGGAACACCTTCGAAATCGAATTGATTGTTTTTGAGCGCCCCCAGGGAATGGCCCGAAGCGGTGAATCCTGGCCGGCCTCGCCACGGCTGCAATATCCCGCTCGCTGGGTGGACTTTAATACCCGAACCGCAACCCCTGAGGTGCAGGAAACCCTCTCCCTGATAGAAACCCCCGAGGCCGGCGACAGGCTTGGCAGCGAAATCCGCGACAGTGAAGCCCCGCAACCTGATGCCACGGCTGCATTGACGGTACAGGCAGAAGTTGAAACCGCCCCCAGCTTGCTTTTATCTCCCGTACCCACCCTGTTGAATAACAAGGTAGCGGCATTGATCAAAGGCGGTGATCGGATTCTGTTCCACAAGGCTTGGCGCCAGGTACTGGAACAGAAGCACAATTCGCCCGCCGTCCTGATCCACGGCGGAGACCGCTTTCGGGGACACAGCCAGCTTGAGGGCTCAGTGATCCTGAGTGTATCCCGTTACCTGCACCTCAGCACCGATCTGTGGTTCAGTGATTTTTCCGCTCCACCTGAGACTAAGGGCATACCACTGCCCAAACGTCCCCGTGAGGCTACACTGGAACGCCCCGAAGTGATCGTTCCAGACAATCAGGGGGACAGCCAACGCTCCCACACCGGCTCTGCACTGCAGGATAACCAACTCGACTTTGGGGAATACGAACCGGTCACCCTGGAGATGGACACCCCTGGACCAGAGCAACCCCTCTACGTTGCCCATGTGGCCCGCTTGCAGCATGAGCGCCGCATGCGCAGCGGCAAACTGCACTATATAGATCACCCGGCCTTCGGCATCCTGATCGAAATTCGCACTGTGCCGGGACAACAGGAAGAAGAACCGAAACAAAGACTGCCAATTGAAGCCGGCACGGCTGCGGAGATTGAATCTCCATAGCCACCCTATGATCCAAAGCCCTGCTGGCCTGCGCCGGCAGCGGAAAATCGCCCCCAGCCGTCAATTTCCTGGCATCGGCGTTATCCAGTACAGTGCACTGCGCCCTGCCCTACCTCTGTCCAGCGCGCCAAATCACGTACTGGTTCCTGTGCTTGTCTGTCGTAGGTTTTTATAAAAAACAACGGGGAGACTAGGGTGACAGGCGCTCCACCGACCAGCTGCCGCAGTCATCTGCGCGATAAATAAAACGGTCGTGGAGGCGACTGGCACCTCCCTGCCAAAACTCTACCTCAAGCGGCACTACCCGATACCCCCCCCAAAACTCCGGCAGCGGGATCGGGCTCTCAGCAAAACGGGCCTTCTCTGCCTCAAACTGTGCTTGCAGTTCCTCCCGGGAGGACAGTGGCTGGCTCTGGCGAGATGCCCAGGCCGCCAATTGACTGTCCAGCGGGCGGGACTGGAAATACGCTTTTGCCTCCTCCCGCGCAACCTCGGCCACTTTTCCGGTTACGACAATTTGGCGCTCCAGCCGGTGCCAGGGAAACAGCAGAGAAACCTGGGGGTTATGTGCCATCTCTCTGGCTTTTTTACTCTCCAGGTTGGTGTAGAACACAAAACCGCGCTCATCAAAACCTTTCAGTAAAACAATACGCTGGGAGGGCTGGCCCGCGGCGTCTACCGTGGCAAGGCACATGGCGCTGGGGTCCTTTAACCCGGCCTCCACCACCTCATCCAACCACTGACTGAATTGCTCTATCGGCGCCGGCTTCAGCTCAGCGCGACGCAAACCGCCGAGCAGGTACTCCCGGCGCCATTGATCGATTTCCATGGTGTGACTTCCTCATCTGTTCTCGCTCAAAGTGTATCTGTCGAGCTGCCGCAAAGGTATTTTTCCACGAGCAACTCGTCAAACCCCGTCCCCGACCACCTTTCCAGAGGTGGACGAAAATGCGACTGCCGTACAAAGTTTCCTGTCGCGATATAGGGGTAATCTCAATTTTCCTGCGATTTTTTTCCTGCAGGTGCAGACTCTGCAGGTGCTTGCGTGGCATTTGGCGGGCCGCTAGGCTCACTGCATTTTTACACGACTAAGGAAAACGGTGGTTATGTCCTCTGCACCCACATGTGCCCAGGTACTGATGCGTCTGCTGCGCGAATACCAGGTGGAAAAAGTCTTCGGCATTCCCGGTGTACACACCATTGAACTGTACCGCGGCCTGCCCGGCAGTGGCCTGACACACATCACTCCGCGCCACGAACAGGGTGCCGCTTTTATGGCGGATGGTTACGCGCGTGCCAGTGGCAAGCCGGGCGTCTGTTTTTTGATCACCGGGCCCGGTCTCACCAATGCCGCCACCGCCATGGCACAAGCCTACTCCGACTCGATCCCCATGCTGGTTATCTCCGCAGTGAATCGCCGCGAAGACCTGGGCATGGGCCGCGGACGCCTGCACGAGCTACCGCGCCAAAGTGACGCCAGCCGCGGCTTTTGTCTCTGGCAACACACCCTGACCCAGGCCGGACAGTTGCCGGAAGTGATGGCGAAGGCATTCCAGCTGCTGCAGTCCAGCCGCCCGGGGCCGGTGCATATCGAGATTCCCATCGACCTGTTCCCTGCCCCCATGCCCGGCCAGTTGCAGGACTATCACGCCGCCCCAACCGCAATGGCGCCCTGCGCCAACAGCAACGCTATTGCCACTGCCGCTGCCTGGCTGCAGGGTGCCCAGCGTCCGGTCATTCTTTTGGGGGGCGGCGCCCAGGCCGCGGGTAAAGCCGCCACACAAATTGCTGAGAAACTCGCCGCTCCGGTTTTCCTGTCACTGGCCGCCAAAGGCGTAGTGGATGAACGCCACCCACTGTGTGGCGGCGCCAACCTGAGCTTCGATTGCGTGCGCAGCCGGGTGGAAACTGCGGATGTAGTCCTGGCAGTGGGCACCGAACTTTCCGAGACCGACCGCAACCTGGTGCGAGATGACTACGCCTTTTCCGGTCAATTAATCCGCATTGATATAGATGCTGCGCAGCTGGTGTGCAACGCCAGTCCGGACCTGGCCGTCTGCGCCGATGCCGCCGAGAGCCTGGAGCAAATTGCGGCTGCCCTGACCCAACGCGATGGAGAGGCGAGAGCGCAATCTGAACAAGAGGTTGCCCAATTACTCAAAGACTGCCGCAAGGCCTGGTGGGATGGCTCCGAGGAGCGCTTCCCCTGGGTGGAAGCCCTGCGCGCGTCCCTGCCGGAAAATGGCATTCTGGTAACAGATTCCACCCAACTGGCCTATAACACGAACCATGCGCTGCCCCTGTACCACCCGCGCAGCCACCTCACCTGTACCACGGGCTACGGTACCCTTGGCTTCGCCCTGCCCGCAGCTATTGGCGCCAAGCTATCCAGTGCGCGCGATGTAATCACACTCATTGGCGACGGCGGCCTGATGTTCACCCTGGGTGAGTTGGCGGTGGCTGTGGAGCAACAACTGCCACTGCCGATACTGGTATGGAACAATGCCGGTTACGGAGAAATCCGTGACTTTATGGATGCAGCCAAGGTTCCCCAGGAGGGCGTCAATCTGCACACCCCGGATTTTGTTGCCCTCGCCCGGGCCTTCGGTGCCGAGGGATGCCAAATCGATCGACCCGGCCAGTTGGTGGAAGCGGTCAATGCCGCCTTTGGCCGACAGACCCCAACCCTGATTGAAATCAGTGCGCCTTCAGGCGCAGAACAAAGGGAAGCGTGACATGACAGATCTCAGCAAACTGCAAACCGGCAAACTGTTTATCGATGGCCAATGGCGGGAACCCCTGGGCGAAGGGGCTCATCCAGTCATCAACCCGGCCACTGAAGCATTCATCTGTGAGGTGTCTGAAGGCTCCGCTGCGGACGTGGATCTCGCCGTGGCTGCCGCCCGCAGGGCCTTCCATAGCTGGCGCAATAGCACCGCACAGAAGCGCCGCGCACTGCTCAACGCCATCGCCGACGGTATGGAAAAACGCAAAGAAGATCTGACCCAGGCCATCTCCCAAACCCTCGGTTGCCCCCAACATGTCACCCGTTGGCTACACGTCGATGGACCTATCTACGCTGTGCGTTACTACGCCGAGCGCACTGCCGAAATGGAAAAAACGGAAAAGGCAGCCCATTCAATCTTGTTCCGTGAGCCCGTGGGCGTGTGCGGTTTTATCACCCCCTGGAACTATCCCCTGCACCAGTTCGTCGGCAAAGTGGCCCCGGCACTGGCCGCCGGTTGTACCATGATCACCAAGCCTGCGGAAATTACCCCACTGCAGGACTTTATCATGGCGGAAATTATCCAGGAGGCTGGGGTGCCCGCCGGCGTATTCAATCTGGTACCCGGTCCCGGCTCGGTGGTGGGTGCGGCGCTGTCAGCCCACCCAGGTATCGACATGGTGTCTTTCACCGGCTCCACCCGTGCCGGCATCGAAGTGGCGAAAGCCGCTGCACCTACGGTCAAGCGCGTTACTCAGGAACTGGGCGGAAAATCACCGCTGATCATTACCCCCGATGCCGACTTGGAAGCTGCGGTGCGCTGGGGTTGCGAGGATGTGTTTATCAACACTGGCCAGACCTGCACCGCACTGACCCGTATGCTGGTACCTGCCGAACGCTACGATGAAGCGGTCGAAATCGCCCGACAAGTGGCCGAAGGCATCGCCGTGGGCACCGGCGAAGACGCCTTTATGGGGCCGCTATCTTCCGCGCGCCAGCGGGAAATCGTGCGTGGCTATATCCAACGGGGTGTCGATGAAGGTGCACGTATGGTCACCGGTGGTACCGAGACGCCAGAAGGACTGGAAAAAGGCTTCTACGTCAAACCCACCGTATTCGCCGATGTACACAACGATATGAGCATCGCCCGCGAGGAGATCTTCGGCCCGGTGACCTGCCTAATTCCTTACAGGGATATGGACGAGGCCATTTCCATTGCCAACGATACCGAATATGGACTATCCAGCGGCGTCTGGGCCAGGGATGCGGAGAGTGCCCTGCCACTGGTGCGCCGTATTGAGGCCGGCCTCTGCTTTGTCAACGGTGGCGAGTTCAACTACGAGGCCCCCTTTGGTGGCTACAAGCGCTCCGGCAATGGGCGTGAATTCGGTGATGCCGGGCTCGGTGAGTTTATCGAACTGAAATCCGTGCAGCTACCGGCATAAACGTCTGCACCGCCCCCGAACGGGGGCGGCATAGTTGACTGCCAACCCTCTCCCCGCTATCTTTGCCCGCACATCACGAGAGTGGCTGACGCCAACGCCAACCTGCCGACCGGGGCAAGGTGGTTCTCTCTCTGCCGGCACACCAATGCCTGTGGGGAGGATGGGGCTCTACCAGAGCAATCCAACCGGATAAGCGAACACCCATTCGCCGCTTCCACGTCAGCCCTCCAAACTTCTACTGTTGGAGGGATCATGTCCGAAACACCGCTATCCAGTAAAGACGTTATAGAAATTCAAATCGCCAACCAGCGAAACCGCACGGCGGTAAGGGCGGTGAGACGGACCGATCGGCAATTGTTGTGGCAACTACTGTTCGACACCGCGGAAGAGGCATTAAAATTCGCCACCAGTTGCCGCGCCAGTGAGCAGCCAATTACAGCCCACAAGGCCTGTGAACTGGCGGGGTAAAACTTAAATAGACAGGCGCCACCTTGTCTTGCGCCAACCACTCTGTGCCACAAGCACCCGACAGGAGCTAAAAACAATACCATGTCAAAGCCAGAACAATTCTTTGAGCACCTGCGCGATGAGCTGAAACAGATCGAAGCCGACGGCCTCTACAAACGCGAGCGTATTATTACCTCCCAGCAGGCCGCCGAGATCCAGGTGAACAATGACACCCGGGTGCTGAACTTCTGCGCCAACAACTATCTGGGCCTGGCCAACCACCCGGACCTGATCGCGGCTGCTAAAGAGGGCCTCGACCAGTATGGTTTCGGCATGGCTTCTGTACGCTTTATCTGCGGCACCCAGGACATTCACAAGGCCCTGGAGTCGCGCCTGTCAGAATTTCTGCACACCGAAGACACCATCCTCTACACCTCCTGCTTCGATGCCAATGGCGGTCTGTTCGAGACCCTATTGAGCCCGGAAGACGCTATTATCTCCGACGCCCTCAACCACGCCTCCATTATCGACGGCGTACGTCTGTGCAAGGCCAGGCGCTACCGCTACGCCAACAACAATATGGCGGAGCTGGAAAAGCAGCTGCAGGCGGCCGATGCCGAGGGCGCCAAGACCAAGCTGATCGCCACCGACGGGGTCTTCTCCATGGACGGCGTGATCGCCGATCTGAAAGCCATCTGCGACCTGGCCGAGCACTACAACGCTCTGGTCATGGTGGATGACTCCCATGCGGTGGGCTTTCTCGGCGAACACGGCCGCGGCACCCACGAATACGGCAACGTTATCAATCGTATTGATATTATTACCGGCACCCTGGGCAAGGCCCTGGGCGGTGCTTCCGGAGGCTTCACTTCCGGGCGCAAGGAAATTATCGATTTGCTGCGTCAGCGTTCGCGCCCTTACCTGTTTTCCAACTCCGTGGCCCCGGCCATTGTCACCGCCTCCCTGAAGGTGCTGGATATGCTGATGGAAGGCGGTGAGCTGCGCGAGAAGCTGCGCGACAACTCCGCCTACTTCCGCAAGCGCATGTCCGAGGCTGGCTTTACCCTCGCCGGTGCCGACCACCCGATTATCCCGGTGATGATCGGCGATGCCGCCCTTGCCCAAAAAATGGCGGACAAGATGCTGGAGCGCGGCATCTACGTAGTGGGCTTTTTCTACCCGATAGTGCCCAAAGGCCAGGCCCGTATCCGTACCCAGATGTCAGCGGCGCATACCCGTGAACAGCTTGATCAATGTATCGATGCCTTTCTTGCAGTGGGCCGTGAGCTGAAAATTATTTAATGCCCAATTGATTGCAGCGATGCATAACGACAGGCCTGTCCTGTTGCAAAGCGCCGCGGTACCTTTCCATTTACAGTTGTAATGACAATGAAAGCACTATCGAAACTGAAGTCTGAGGTCGGAATCTGGCTCACCGACGTGGAAATTCCCCAGCCCGGCCACAACGACCTGCTGATCAAAATCCACAAAACCGCCATCTGCGGTACCGACATGCATATCTATCACTGGGACGAGTGGTCGCAAAAAACCATCCCGGTCCCCATGGTGGTGGGACACGAATATGTGGGTGAAGTAGTGGGTATGGGCCAGGAAGTGGCGGGCTTCCAGGTGGGTGACCGTGTCTCCGGCGAAGGACACATCACCTGCGGACACTGCCGCAACTGCCGTGCCGGTCGCCGCCACCTGTGCCGCAACACCTATGGGGTGGGTGTGGATCGCCAGGGCGCCTTTGCCGAGTACCTGGTGATTCCGGCCTTAAACGCCTTTAAAATCCCGGATAATATCTCCGACGACCTGGCCTCGATCTTTGACCCTTTCGGTAATGCCGTACATACCGCGCTCTCCTTCGACCTGGTGGGTGAAGATGTGTTGATTACCGGCGCCGGCCCCATCGGCATTATGGCCGCAGCGGTGGCCAGACATGTGGGTGCGCGCCATGTGGTGATCACCGATATCAATGAATACCGTCTGGATCTGGCACACAAAATGGGCGCGACCCGCGCAGTCAATGTGACCAGGGAAACCCTCAGTGATGTGATGGCAGAGCTGGGTATGGGCGAAGGTTTTGATGTGGGACTGGAAATGTCCGGCGTACCCACCGCTTTCCGCGATATGCTCGCCGCCATGAACCACGGTGGCAAAATCGCCATACTGGGGATTCCCACCGGCGAGATGGCAATCGACTGGAGCCAGGTAATCTTCAAGGGCCTGATCCTTAAGGGGATCTACGGACGCGAGATGTTCGAGACCTGGTACAAAATGGCCAGCCTGATCCAGTCCGGCCTGGACCTGACCCCGATTATCACGCATCAGTTCTCTATCAATGACTTCCAAAAAGGCTTCGATACCATGGGCTCTGGTGCATCCGGCAAGGTGATTCTCAACTGGCAATAGCCTGTGCTGGAGTGGCGAATCACACAGCGACAGGTGCTATTGCGGAGCTGTTTCCCGCAGGAGGAACTTCCTAACTGGCTTCTGCCGATAGGCAGAAGGAGTAGGAGCACCTAATCAGCAACCGCCCGCTCCGGTAGTGTTCAGAATTCTGTGTCATTTCTTTATCATTAGCAAAAAAGAGATGACCTATGACTAAACATACTTTCGATATGGATGCTGCTATCAAGGCGCTGCGTGAGGGCAAAGACCTCAGCGGCAAAGATGGCATCCTGACGC
>NZ_JBLBUB010000036.1:0-37978 GCF_047289955.1 Microbulbifer jejuensis | reverse complement strand
CTCAGGGAGAGGTTGATGTAGTGGTATGCGATTTAAATAACCGCCCAAGGAAAACATTAGGCTTTGAAACACCAGAAGATTTAATGGATAATTACTTGGCGGCACAAGCTGCATAAATGGTATGCGCTTCAAGGTTGAATCCGCGACCTTAATTAATCGAATATTATAAATTAAATAACTACAGAAGAAAACCTACGCCAAAGAACTCAGCAGCAACCTGTATTTAATGATAAAAATACATATTCTTAATTTTATCTATAACTTTTATTTTAATATTTTTAAATTCAAGCACCCTTTTAGGTGTTAACAACGTTCAGGCAGAGGTGCAGGCACCCCCTGTGTCAGCATACCGGCTCTCAAAGAGTGAACTGCCCAGTAAATTTCGCAAAATCACCCACTGCAACCGGCCTTTCTCAAGCACCAACAGCGCCACCCCCCGATAGAGACCTCATCGGCCCCGGTATAAAGCGTAAATACAGAGTGCTAACATGTGTTGACCTAGATAAGATCAGGAAAATGACATGTTTCATCGCTATCTAACCCATTCGATTGCTGCTGCTCTCCTCCTGTTTGCCGGGCTTGTGTCGGCAGCTGAGGCAGACAAAGGCGTCTTCTGGAAGGCTACCAGGGAAAATAAAACTGTCTATCTGCTCGGCTCCATTCATCTGGCGACTGAGGATTTCTATCCCCTGCGCGCCCAAATTGAACAAGCCTACTCAAACAGCGATGCCATTGCCGTTGAGGCCGATATCACCGCTGCCGAGAGCGATATGCTGCTGCAGCAGAAAATCATGATGGCGTCGGTTTACCAGGGTGATCGGAGCCTGCGCGATGATCTGCCCCCGGAACTGTACCAACAGCTGCAGGGCTGGATGCGCAAACACAACATGCCCGAAGCCCTGTTTATTCGCCAGCGCCCCGCCATTGCCATGGCTTCCATGGGCATGATTGAAATGCATGCCCACGGCCTGAAACCCGAATGGGGCATCGACAGGCACTTTCTCAAAAAAGCCAAACAGGACGGCAAGGCGGTATTGGAACTCGAAGGGGTACTGCAACAAGTCGAGCTGCTCAACAGCCTGGAGAATCCAGCATTGTTGCTCCAGCGGACCCTGGAGCAACTGGAGGATATCTCCTCTTTACTGCCGCAAATCACCCGTGCCTGGAAAACCGGCGATATCGACGCCCTCAACCGCCTGATTGTTCTGCAGGGACTTGAAGAAAACCCGGACTACAAACCGTTGTTCGACGCTTTGTTTTTCCAACGCAACGAAAAGATGACAGCCTGGATCGCGACTAACGCGCCCAACTACCCCTCTCTATTTGTGATCCTGGGAGCGGGCCACTTGGTGGGTGAAAAGGGCGTGATCCGACTGCTTGAACAGGCAGGATACAAGCTGGAACAACTCTGACGATCATTGAATAGCTATCGGCTTGCCGGACTCTGTATCTGAAGGCGCTGTGCCAGGACAACAGGGAGAGCGCGCAATTTCACCGGCTGCCAGCCCCCTGCAAACCTGTTGCAGGTAAAACCGGCTGCAACAGGGGTAACACCGATATACCGGCGCGGCAAATAACCGCCAGTGCCAAACCCCTGATGCACATGGCCTACCCCGCTTGCTGCGCTCTGGCGGGATCGAATACTGCCACCTCGGCCGCCAGGTCGTTATCACCCTCGGGGCTTTCAAACCGGTTGAGCGCCATGGCGCGCCGTTGCTGCGCATCCTGCACAGCAGCCTCTTTTACCGGGCCATAACCGCGGATCACATCCGGGTAGCCCAGCAATTCAAGGGCTGCACTGTGGTTCTGGCCGCTTAGCTCACGCACGACCTTGTTAACCAGCTGCTCATAGTCGGCGATCAGGGCCCGCTCCTCCCTGCGCTCGGCAGTATATCCAAACACATCCAGGGTTGTGCCGCGCAGGCATTTCAGTTTGGCCAAAACGGCAAAGGCTTTAAACATCCAACCGCCAAATTTCATCTTGCGAGGCCGTCTCAGCACTTTGTCAAAGGGGGCCAAAAGTGGCGGGGCCAGGTTGAACTCCAGATTAAAGTCCCCGCTAAAATTCTCCTGCAGTGACTGGATAAAACGGTCGTCGGTATACAGTCGTGCAACCTCATACTCGTCTTTATAGGCCAGCAGCTTGGCATAGTTGCGAGCAACCACTTCCGCAAGTGCCTGGCTTTTGGGCAAGATGAGGGCTTCTGCGGCGCTCACTTGGTCTACCAGGTTCTGATAGCGCTTCGCCAGTTTCGGATTCTGGTAGCCAGTGAGATGTTCAACCCGGTGGGCAACCAGTTCTTGCAGCCCTTGCGGAAATGCCACTGGCGCTTGCTCACTGGCGAGAAGCCCTTCCAGAGCCTGGGGATTTGCAGCGGCAAGCCGGCCTGCTGCAAAACCTTGCAAGTTGCCTTCCACAACAACACCGTTCAACTTGATGGCCTGCTGTAGCGATGCCTGGGAAAGCGGTAATAACCCTTTTTGCCAGGCAAAACCCAACATAAAGATATTGGCGGCAAGCGTATCGCCAAGTGCGGATTTGGTGAGCCGGTGCGCTGCAACGGAATCCAGCGCACTGACTGCGCTGCTCAGGGTATCCAGAATCGCCTGGGGCGAATGCACCTCTTCCCGCCCCAATACACTCGCAGCAGTCGGACTCAAATGGGTGTTCACCACGGCGCGGCTGCGGGTTTCGTCCAGCTTGCTTAGACAGGCGGCCAGGTTACCCGCGGCTATCAGGTCGCAGGCCATCAATGCATCGGCACGGCCGTCGGAGATACGCACCGCTTGCAGCGCTTGCGGCCGCGCGGCAAAGCGTATGTGGGAGTAAACCGCACCGCCCTTTTGCGCCAGGCCGGTCTGGTCCAGTGTACTGCAAGCCGTCCCTTCGATATGGGCCGCCATTGCCAGCAGTGCACCGATTGTCACTACACCGGTACCACCCACACCTGTCACCAGGAAATTGTAGGGAACCTCCAGTGTGGGCTGCTGTGGCGCAGGGAGTTTCTCCGCTTCGGTGCAGAGCCGATCCCCCACTCCGGCATTTTTGGCCAGGCGCCCCCCTTTCACAGTGACAAACGACGGACAGAAACCATTGATGCAAGACAGATCCTGGTTGCAACCGGTCTGATTGACCCGGCGCTTGTCACCCAGTGCCGTGGAGACTTTCTCCACGGCTATACAGCTGGACTGCTGCACACAGTCGCCACAGCCCTCACAGACTAGTTCGTTGATAAATGGACGACCCTCGGCCTGAGGCAACAGGCCGCGCTTGCGCTTGCGACGCAATTCGGTGGCACAGGTCTGGTCATAAATGATGATGGAACAGCCCTCAAGTTCCCGCAGTGTTTCCATTACCGCTGGCAGGTGATCGCGGTGGCGTATCTCAACCTCGGCGGGAAAGGACAGGACACCACGATATTTCTGGGGGTTATCCATCACCAGTACAACCTTCTGCACCCCCTCCGCCAGTACCTGTCGGCAGATCATATCCGGTGACAGCTCGCCGTCGTGGGGCTGGCCACCGGTCATTGCTACAGCGTCGTTAAACAGGATTTTGTAGGTGATATTGACCCCGGCGGCGACAGCGGCGCGAATCGCCAGAATGCCGGAATGGAAATAGGTGCCATCACCGAGATTCACAAACACGTGTTTTTCGCGAGTGAATGGTGCCTGCCCCACCCAGTTGACACCCTCGGCACCCATCTGGGTAAAGGTATAGGTCTCACGATCCAGCCACTGGGCCATATAGTGGCAACCGATACCGGCAAGGGCACGGCTGCCCTCCGGCACTTTGGTGGAACGGTTATGGGGGCAACCGGCACAGAACATGGGCAGGCGCGAAACACTGGAACCCGCCTGCCGGGAGATACGTTGGGCCAAGGCACTGAGGCGCATCAAGCGGTGTTTGCCGCCTTCACCCAGCCTGTCAGCACCCAGCACAGCACCCAGCACCTGGGCAATAATAGCCGGCGACAGCTCTCCGTAAGCCGGCATCAGCGGTCGATCATGTTCGTCCACCTTGCCCAGAATACGCGGAAAGTGGGGATCTTTCTGGTGTACGTTGTACAGCTCCTCTTTCAGCTGCACTTCCATCAGGCTGCGCTTCTCCTCCAGCACCAGCAGCGTATCTAGGCCGCGGGCAAATGCCTGGATACCGGGTACATCCAGGGGGTAGGTCATGCCCACCTTGAGAATCCGGATTCCGATCTGCCGGGCCCTCTCCTCATCGATGCCCATATCCTCAAAGGCCTGCATCAGGTCCAGGTGGGCCTTGCCTGTGGTGACAATACCCAGCGTGGCCTCGGGATTCTCCAACACCACCCGGTTTAAGTGGTTAGCGCGGGCAAATGCGAGGGCTGCCGGTCGTTTGTAACGCCACAGGCGCTCCTCTTGCGCCAGGGGGTTGTCCTGCTTGCGGATGTTCAAGCCGCCATCGGGGCGCTCGATCTCCGGGTAGATGAACGCTACCCGCCGCGGGTCCACTTCCACCGTGGCGGCACTGTCCATATTTTCCGCCAGGGTAATCATCGCCACCCAACAGCCGCTAAAGCGGGACAGCTCCAGCCCGTAGTGGCCGTAGTCCAGTACTTCTTGTACAGTGGCGGGATTCAGTACCGGGATATGCATATCCACAAAGGCGAATTCCGACTGACCGGGATAGGATGAGGACTTGCAGCCGTGGTCATCACCGGACACGATTAGAGCGCCCCCTTTGGGAGAGGAGCCCGCCGCATTGGCATGACGGAAGGCATCGCAAGAGCGGTCCACCCCCGGGGTCTTGCCGTACCAGATGCCGCAAACGCCATCCACCTCGGCACCCTCGAACAGGCCCACCTGCTGGGACCCCCACACAGCGGTCGCCGCCAGTTCCTCATTGACGCCCGGCTGGAAACGGATATTGTGCTGCTCCAGAAGTTTTTTGGCTCGAGACAGCTGTAGATCGTAGCCCCCCAGTGGAGAGCCGCGATAACCGGAAATAAAAGTGGCAGTGTCGAGGCCGCGGGATTGATCCATGCGCATCTGGTCAATCGGCAGGCGCACCAGCGCCTGTATCCCGGAGAGCAGCACACGGCCCTCGAGGAGGGTATAGCGGTCTTCCAGGGAGATCTGTTTTCCTGCCTGGGTAAGCTCCGCGCACTGGGAACGGGTCTCTTTATCAGTCATACACCTAATTTCCGCTCGTTCACTCTGTGTAAAACCCGTTTTGGGCTATGAGTCATTATTTTTTGAATTGCCTGCTAGTCGGCAAACAAATATCGCCATTGTGGTCCACACCAGCGTCCGCGGGCAGGCAATCAGCAACAGCACCCGTCCCGAGACAAGCTGGTCGGGCCATACTAGTTCGTTAGGCGCAACAGGGCATTGCTTTATTTACACAAATGTGCGTAAATTTATGATGAAAATTTCGAATATAAAAATATTTATAGGATAGGAGTCTTTATGAAGCGCTTGACAGACATGGATGACTTCGACCGCAAGATTCTGCGTGCGCTGCAGGAAAACGCCGATTATTCCATGGCGGAACTCGGCGACAAGGTCGGTCTCTCCCACACCCCCTGCTGGCGGCGCATTAAAAGGCTCGAGGCAGAAGGCATTATCCGCGGCCGTGTTACCCTGCTGGACCCCCGCAAGCTAGACCTAGGGGTCACAGTATACTGTTATATCACGATTCACAACCACGACGAAGAATCCCTGAACAGTTTCGAATCGGCAGTACAGGACGTTCAAGAAGTGGTTGAATGCTACTCGACCAGTGGGGACAAGGACTATGTGCTGCGCGTAGTCGTCGACAGCGTAGAGCATTATGAGCAGCTTTTAAAGCGCTCGCTGGTCCACCTGCCCAATGTGGCTTCGGTCAATTCCACCTTTGCCTTGAAACAGGTGAAATACACCACGCAACTGCCTCTATAAGCAAGGCAGGCAGGGGGTTCAAAAGATAGCCCCGCTGTTCCGGGGCTATCAGCGCTGCTCTCCAATGGCTGACAACCCCGATTGACCGGGGGTATCCCAGGTGTTTTAACCCCGCGCCTTTAGCGCCTCTATCAGCTGCTCCAGCGCTTCCTGCATGGTCAAACCGTCACAGCGTACCGTCATATCCGCATATTGCCTGTAAAGCGCCTGGCGCTCTAAAAATAACGCTTCAAAGGTTTGCCCCGGTGCCTTGGCGATACCGCGGCTTTCGTAGTTGTGAATACGGCGGCGCAGCGCTTCTGCCGAGCACTCCAGAAACACGACCGCACCGAGGCTACGCAGGTTTGCCATACCCGCATCGCTGTACACAGCGCTGCCGCCGGTTGCGATCACATGCCTGGGCAAATGGGCACTGGCAATAATTTCCCCCTCAATCCTCCTCAAGTTCAGATAGCCACTCTCCGCGATAATCTGTTGCAGGGTTTTGCCTTTACGGGCCTGAATCAACACATCGGTGTCGACAAAATCCAGAGCCATCTCTTTGGCCAGCAAAACGCCCAGAGTGCTTTTACCGGCACCGGGCATCCCAATGAGCACAATACTTTTTCTTTTCTTCATCAGTTCACATCTTGGAGCAAAAAACCATTCAATCACCACGCCGAGGGAAAAACAACGCGCGCAACCAGCCGCGCAGGCTGTTGCCCTGCAACAGCATTTTATCCAGTTCCTCCAGGTTATGGGTTTGGCGGAAAGCGTCGGTAAACAGGGCCTCGCGGGTGATCATCCGCCGCTTGGGATCGATGGTTTTCACCGGCTTCGCCGGATTGCCGGCGACTACCATATTCGCCGGCACATCCCGCGTGACAATGCTACCGGCACCCACCACAGAATGATCGCCGATGCTAACCCCTTTGCAAATGGTCGCACTATCGCCGATCCAGACATTATTGCCCAGCCGCACCGGCGCTGTGCAGCGAAAAGGCCGCGTGCGATTGTAAATACCATGCCAGTCGGAATCAGAGATATACACGTTGGCAGCGAGCATGCAGGCATCGCCAATTTCTATGGAGTGCGCCGCGGAGATCCGCACTCCGGGAGAAATCAGTACATAGTTTCCAATGGTAATGAATGCCTCGCGCCCCCTGTGGCCAAAAGTGGTGAAGCGTATGCATTTTTCCGCATTGGAAATTAAATGGGGGTAGTGACCCAAGCGAATATTTGCACCAAATACCTGTACCGAGGCAGGGTCCATGACCTCCGGCTCAACCCCCACAGCATCGAACTGCGGAAGCAGGTAACGCTCGGTACGCCACGTGCGCCAGCGCAGCTGCAAGCGCTTTAGCCAATAGGGTCTGTGATCTTTGCGCATCGTTTAAATTCAGGTTTCGTCCATTTGAGATCAGCACCAGCAAAGCAAATCGCAATTGCTTTTGCGGATGCCGGGGTTTAGTGTTCGGACCACAACAAATAGAAAGCCTTTCTCCATGACCATTAGACTATCCATTGATACTCGAGCCATTAAGGGGTTCCTCGCAGCCCAGGAAGGGGAGGCCCTCTATCATCTCGCCGCGGAGGCCAGTGGCCTTGGCCCCTGCCTGGAGGTCGGTAGCTATTGCGGTAAATCCACCGTTTATCTGGCCGCGGCCTGCAAACTGACCAACAGCGTGTTGTTTGCCGTGGATCACCACCGGGGCTCCGAAGAGCATCAACGCGGAGAGGAATACCATGATCCGGAGCTGTTTGACGACCACATTCAAATGATGGACAGTTTTGGCAGCTTCCGCGCAAATATCCGTACCGCTGCACTGGACGATTGGGTGGTTCCCATTGTGGCGCCTTCGTCGGTTGCGGCGCGCTGCTGGAATACCCCTCTGGGCCTCGTCTTTATCGACGGTGGCCACTCCCTGGAAGCGGCGATGACCGACTACCGCTGCTGGTCACGCCACATAGTCCCGGGCGGTTACCTCGCCATCCACGATATCTTCCCCGACCCAGCCTATGGGGGGCAGGCACCCTACGATATTTATAAACTAGCCCTGGCTTCCGCTCAGTTCGAACTGGTCGAGACAGTGGACACCCTGGGTATTTTGCGCCGTCTCTGACAACAGGGACACAGTGGTAAAGAGCCCGCTCGCCGGTGTCAGACCGGCAAGTGCATCGGCAGCCAACAGCATCGCCCCCACCGTCCAGGTGGTTTTC
Organism: Microbulbifer jejuensis; assembly: GCF_047289955.1. NCBI lineage: Bacteria > Pseudomonadati > Pseudomonadota > Gammaproteobacteria > Cellvibrionales > Microbulbiferaceae > Microbulbifer > Microbulbifer jejuensis. The sequence continues at coordinate 29,866 of NZ_JBLBUB010000036.1, read as the reverse complement.
TCCTCCGGCCAAACCGCATCATCGGGATAGACATACCCTGTCCAGTAACCGCCGTCACTGTCCTGCCAGCGGTGCAGCCCCCGATAGATTACTTCGGCGCGGGCGCGCTGCCCGGTGGCCAGTAGCGCCATGGCCAATTCACAGGATTCGGCCACTGTCACCCAGGGCTCGTCATTGACACAGTGGCAACCCAACCCGGCCACCACAAACTCCTCCCAGCGCTGCTGCAGACGCACACGGGCCGCCGCGCCGGAGACAGCACCGCAAAGCACCGGGTAAAACCAATCCATGGAAAAGCGGGCCTTGGAAGCCCAGGTGCGGTCGAAGCGCTCGGGGCTGTTGCGCAGGGCATTGCCCAGGGCAAAGCGGCCCGACTCCCAATGCGCGCGCGAAACCCCCAGTCGGTGGGCGATATTGATCGCGCACTCAAGGCTCTTGTAAATGGAAGAGCAACCGGTAACCAGGGCATCCTCTTTGGGTTTGCTCTCAGTATCCACCGCCCAATGGATTTCACCGTGTTCGGTTTGCAGGCCCAGCACAAACTCAATGGCACGCTCCACCATCCGCCAAAAACGATGCAGGCACTTCCTATCACCGCTGATCAGGTAGTAATGCCAGATACCGGTGGCAACATAGGCAACAAAATTGCTCTCGCGGCGCTCTTGGTTTTCTATTGCGCCATCCTTGTAGGCCGCCCACCAGCTGCCGTCCTCCAACTGCGTATCCGCCAGCCACTGGTAGGCTTTTTCTGCAGCGGCCAACTCACCGGCAATCGCCAGTCCCATGGCCGCCTCTACATGGTCCCAGGGGTCGGCGTGGCCTCCCTTAAACCAGGGAATAGCACCGTCGGGCTGCTGCTGGGAAAGGATATAGGCTGCGCTGTCTTGCACAAAGCCGTTTGGGAATAACCCTGCAGGGTTAAGCGGAAAAGCCTCCAGCTCACTCACGGGTTTTTTACTCCCGCCGGCAACTGCCGCACGGCCCGGTGGGCCTTGACAAAATAGAGTGCGAGGCTTTTGCCAAGTACCGGGTTTAGCAGTTTTTCCACAACGCGGGTGGCCACGGGCTGTTTCATTAGATCCCACACCAGCAACCGGTGATAAGCGGCGACCAGGCGGGATTCCGGTTTGTTCCAGAACAGACACTTTAGCCACCAGTAAGGGGCGTGCAGGGCGTGGGCTTTGTGACGAGCGAAATAGCGGTGTCCCAGGGCCTCAATACTTTCGCGCAGTTCACGCTCACGAAAAATACGGATATGGCCCCCCTCCACCTGGTGGTATGCATCGCTGAGCTGCCAGCAAAGCCATTCGGGGAAGTAAGCCGGTACAGTGGCGGCGAAAATCCCCGAGGGTTTCAGCACCCGATCGATTTCCGCCAGAAGCGCCTGATATTCCCCAATATGCTCCAATACCTCAGAGCAGATCACCACATCAAAGCAAGCGTTTGCAAAAGGCAATTGCAGACCGTTGGCAACGCCGAATAACAGGCGCCCTTTTGCGTATTCGGGGCTGCTAAATGATTCAGCCCGCCCACTGGCAGTGCGCACATCGTCAAAGCAGAGGTCGATGCCATAAATATCCACCGCATCGGTGATCATCAGGTGGATGCAGTGACGCCCTTCTCCACATCCGAGATCAAGCACCTTCTGACCGGGACGGAGGTTCAAGTGTTGCGGAGCCACTGTAATCATCAAGCGGCCTCCACACCGCGGATATTGTTCGCCACCAAATCGCACCCACTGTTCTGGGGCACGGGAGGTTCACCCAGTATTTCGCGGTAATACGCCACCAGGTTCGCTGCGGCCAGATTCCAGGAGAAGCTGTTTTCAATCCGGGCCCTACCCCGTGCACCCAGTTCAACCCGCAGGGTTTCACAGGACAACACCCTGCCAAGGGCTTCCGCCAGCGCTTTGCTGTCGCCGGCCGGCACAAGGATGCCGGCATCTCCAACTACCTCCGGAAGCGCGCCGCCATCACTCGAAACCACCGGTGTGCCACAGGCCATCGCCTCTCCCGCAGGCAGACCAAACCCTTCGTAGAGGGACGGGCAAGCCACGACAGTGGCACTGCGGTAGTAATCCACCAGCTCTTCATTGGAAATGCCGGAAACAAATTGTACCGAATCACGCAACTGCAGGCTTTGCAGCAGTTGCTCGGTGGCACCGCCCGCCTGCATCGCGCCCACCACCAGTAATTCCACATCGGTGAACTGTTTGCGCAACTCGGCCAGGGCCAGCAACAACACCCGCAGCCCCTTGAGTGGCTGATCTGCCGACGCCGTCGTCATAATACGTAGCGGCAGGCGCTGCACCTGCAGGTCCGGTTTGAATATCTCCGTATCAATGCCATTGTAAATCAACTGTACCTGCTCGGGTGCCACACCAAACAGCTCGACAATATCCCGTTGCGACTGGCGCGACACTGTCACGATGTGACGCAGTTTGCGTGCGACCTTGGTCTGCATCTTCAGAAAGCTATGCCAGCGGCGCACCAATAACCTGAAACGCCAGTCCGGCGCCGCATCCAGGGCCAGTTGCCGGTCACGTGTGATGGGGTGGTGAATGGTGGCCACAACGGGCAAACCGCTTTTTTCAATCTCCAGCAGGCCATAACAGAGCGACTGGTTATCGTGCACTATGTCGTAGTGACGGCCGCATCTGCGCAGGTACCTGACCACCCGGCGGCCAAAGGTATAGGGTTCTGCGAACCCACCGGTGAGCTTGCTCAACCATTCGAAGAAGTCCGTCCAGGACAGCAGATGCTTCGCCTTGAGGGCCCGGATGGGATGCTCAGCCTCGTAGAGGTTAAGCCCGGGCATCTCAATCAACTTTACCCTTTCATCCAACTGCGGATAAGGCTGGCCCGAGATAACATCCACGACATGTCCCGCATCCACCAGTGCCTTACTCAGGTAGCGCAGGTAAATTCCTTGGCCGCCACTGTGTGGATGACTGCGATAACCCAGAAGGCATATGTTGAGTGGCCGAGCCTTGCCGGCCAGAGGACCGTCCGCATACTTACCCAAGGCGGTCATAAATTCCCTATTCGCATTGTTCGGGGACCCACACGCAACGACCGACCAACGCTGTCTTTTATGCAGCATCTCTGTGAACGCCGGTTGAGTCGGGCCCGCGCAGTAAAAGCGGAAGAATACACTGAGGTGGAAATGACCGCTAGGCTGAAACAGTCCACACTAATGGCCATGCTGGCCAGAAAACATTACTTCAGGACAGAAAAAACGCGCAGGGGGCGGTGTTCTCTGCGCCAAAGAATCTATAAATATGCCACCTATAAATTCAATAAATACAGATAGTTATACAAAGATTCTCACCCTGTGTATAACCTCTGCTTCTCCCTCACCCCCACCCGCTCTGCCAGAGCGCAAGGCTGCCATTGGCACTGGGGTGTACAAGCGCGATGATACCCGCAGGTAGAATAAAAAATGCCCGCCAAATAGCGGGCCAGGTTTTTTGAACACACTTTCAGGAGGAGAGTTGCAAGCGCATTACGCACTTAAACTTAGGTATAGCAGAGGATTGCAATCCGCCGCCGCCCCCTGTCGTGAAAGCCGTTTAGTCAAGATGCCTTGATCACCGCTGCGACGCATAGCAATACGCCTTGGCTTACACGCGGTACAAGTAGCTCTGATATTCCACATCGGTCACCCGTGCACCAATTTCTGCCTGCTCCTGGCGCTTCAGCAACAGGAACAGCGCAATAAAGCGCGGATCGAGATACTCACGCCACAGGGCGCTCTGTTCAAAACGCTGTAGTGCGCCATCCCAGGTATTGATCAGCTGCTCACTCTCAACCTGATAGGCATCCCCTTCAACCGGAGCCGGTGGTTCCAATTGGTTTTCCAGCCCATGGCATACACCGGTGAGAATCGCCGCCAGAACCAGGTAGGGATTCACATCGGCACCGGCGATACGGTGCTCAATGCGGCGGGCCTCCGGGCTGCTGGCTGGAATGCGCAAGGTGGTGGTGCGGTTATCGTAGCCCCAGCACAGGTTCAGCGGTGCGTGGGAACTCTCCTGGAAACGGCGATAGGAATTGCTGTGCGGTGCGAAAAATGCCATCGCATCATTTGCGCTCGCCAGCATACCCGCAACCGCCTGGTGCAGCAGCGCTGAGCCCTGTTCACTGCCGTTGTCGAAGACATTCCTGCCAGCGCTGTCAACCAGGCTCAAATGCACATGCATACCGTTCCCGGCCCGGTTGCCAAACGGTTTGGCCATGGTGCTGACACGCAAGCCGTGACTGCGCGCGACACCCTTTAACAGGCGTTTGAACAGCAGGGTTTGATCCGCAACCGCGAGCGGATCGGCACTGTGATTCAGGTTGATTTCAAACTGACCGGGAGCGCATTCCGACAGCACTGAATCCGCCGGAATACCCTGCTCTTCACAGGCAGCACGGACATCGGCGAAGAAATGCCCCTGGGCGTTCAGCTCCGACAGATCGTATACGTCTGTGGAGGGCACCAGTTCCGCATCGTTATCACACACGGGGCGCGGATGCGCCAGGTGATCCAGCTCATCATGCAACAGGTAGAACTCCAGCTCAGTGGCACAAACCGCGCTGTATCCGAGCTTTTTCAACCTGTCCAGCACCCGTTGCAACTGGCTGCGCGGATCGGCGTAGAGTGCGGAACCATCCGCCTCGTGCAATTGCATATGCAGCTGAGCGGTCAACTCCCTGTGCCAGGGTGCCGGGCTGATTGGGGATACCGGAAGACAGACGCCATCGCTGTCGCCACTGGCAAACACCAGTGGGCTATCCTCGATATCTCGCCCCCAGATATCCAGACTAACGGCGCTGCGCGGCATTTGCAGGCCCCCCTTGAGCAGCTTCTGCGCCGAATCGGCGGGCAGCCATTTACCCCGGGGCACACCGTTGATGTCGAATATAAAACCTTCAATCCACTTTAAGTCCGCATGCTCTGCCAGGAATTGGTGTGATTGCGCCAGCAGGTCCGGCCGAGCAGCGAATTTTTTTTCTTGAGACATAAGTTGCCTGAGATAATCCTGTCAAACCACAAAACAGTCTAAAGCCGCCACCCCGGCCCGCTATGGGCGGGCAGAGGTGGCGGCCATAAAGAGGCACTAAGACGAGTTTACGCCAGTGCCGCGGCAGTGCCGTCCAGAGCGCGCCATGCTTTTTCCACCAGCTCATCCACCTGCTCGGTGGTGATGATCAACGGCGGCGCGATGATCATGGTATCGCCGGTGGCGCGCATCACCAGTCCATTTTTAATACTGAGGTCGCGACACATAGCACCGGCAGTGCAATCCTCATCGAAACGGGCACGGCTGAGCTTGTCTTTTACCAGCTCCAGGGCGCCAACCATGCCCAGGCTGCGGGCCTCGCCCACAATCGGATGATCCGCCAGCTCTGCCCAGCGCTTGGCCAAATAGGGACCGGTCACATCGCGTACAGTGTCGATAATCTTCTCATTGCGCAGGATGTTGATGGTCGCCAGGCCCGCCATACAGGCTGCCGGATGCGCAGAGTAGGTGTAGCCGTGGGTAAATTCCCCCCCTTTGCTTTTGATCACCTCGGCGACACGGTCATTTACCAGAGTACCACCCAACGGAAAGTACCCATTGGTCACCGCCTTGGCAAAAGTCATCAGGTCCGGTTTCATGCCATAGTAGTCAGCCCCGAACCAAGCACCGGTGCGACCAAAGCCAAAGATCACCTCGTCCATCACCAGCAGAATATCGTACTGGCCCAACACCTTTCTCACCTCAGGCCAATAGGTCTCCGGCGGGATTACCACACCGCCTGCCCCCTGGATCGGTTCGGCAATAAAGGCCGCAACATTCTCCGGGCCCAGTTCCTGGATTTTTTCATCCAGGGTCCGGGCGGCGTAAATGCCAAACTCTTCCGGTGACATATCGCCGCCCTCGGCGAACCAATAGGGCTGCTGTACATGCTCGATGTAGTCCAGCGGCTGGAACTGCTTGTGCATACCACTCATGCCACCGAGACTGGCGCCGGCGATGGTGGAGCCGTGGTAGCCATTCTTGCGGGAGATCACAATGCGCTTCTCCGGCCTGTCCTGTAGATCCCAAAAGCGGCGAATAATACGCAGATTGGTGTCATTCGCCTCGGAACCCGAACCGGTAAAGAACACGTTGTTGATAGCCGCCGGAGTCACTTCCGCCAGGGCATCGGCCAGTTCAATGGCGGGCGCGGTGGTGCACTGGAAAAAGCTGTTGTAAAACGGCAGGGTGTTCAGCTGCTCATAAATGGCATCACTGATTTCCCTGCGGCTGTAGCCCAGATTACAGCACCAGAGACCGGACATGCCGTCCAACATGCGGTGACCATCGATATCGGTAATATAGGCGCCCTCGGCGCGGGTGATCACCCGGGTGCCCTGCCGACCCAGGTCGTGGAAATCGGTGAAAGGGTGCAGCAGATGTTTGCGATCCTGTTGTTGCAGCTCAGTCTTGTTCATATTCCGCTCCTGTCGTTTGCGCCGAGGTCCACTCCTGTGAGTGAGATCATGGACCCGCACCAATGAATGAAGAGTAATCCCGCCATCTGTCAGCCACCTGGATAGGTCTTGCACACAAGCCGCCACACGGTAGCGCATTTCTCTTAAATTTTGTGATCACATTTTAGTGGCGAGGCTCACAGAAGTGCAAGATTTATCGAACCTTCACCCGCTGCCTAAACGCCAACAGAGCTCTTATGGGACTATCACAGAAGTTAAAAAAATTTGACCAACCAGTCAGAATAGGTAGCAGCCCGGGATTCAGCACTTTGGAGCAACGCTCCCCCGAGATGACTGAAGAGGGCCACTGGCGCACCGGGACTGGGTGGGATACGAGGCTCGCTAAAGCAATTCCTCCGCAGAGATAGAGCCGAGCCCCTCCTCAATATCCTGGCGAATGGCCCTGCGCACCTGCTCAACATCCCCCCTGGCAACCCCCATCAGGAGATCCTTGTGGCGGTCGGGCAGTTCCTGTACACCGAAGCGCTGGAACACCAGATGTTGCAAAGGGGCTGTTTGCAGCCACAGACTCTCGATCAAAGAAAGGATGATATGAGGGCGCCCCAGGCGGTAGAGCGTAAAGTGGAAATCGAGATTGGCCGTCACATACTGCTCTATATCTTTTTCCGCCAGTGCAATATTGACTCGGGTATCCAGTTCGCACAGAGCCTCCAGGGCTTCCTCATCCACAAAAGGCAGGGCCTGCTCGGCAGCCTGGCACTCCAACACCACCCTGGCTGCACAGATCTCTGCGAGCTTTTCCAGGGTCATAGTGGGAACGGTCACGCGGCGGGTATCCGATACCTCCAACGCCCGCTCGGAAGTGAGGCGTCTCAGCGCTTCCCGCACAGGCATGGGGCTGCAATCCAGTTCCGCCGCCAACCCGCGAATAGTGATTGCGTGGCCGGGCAGAAATTTGCCGCGCAGAATCGCGTCGCGTACCTGAAAATAGACCCGCTCCTGGGTGGTGCGAAACACTTCCTGCGTGGGGTTAAATGCCCGCGTCATAGTCACGCCGCCCTGACCTGCTGCAGCTTATGGGGCGTCTCATCGCAACCGACCTCGATCAGGTGATCCGCCACCCGACCGCTCTGCCAGATGTTGTGGAAATCATCGGCAACCCCCCGGCTCAGATCCACCACCCGATTCCAGTACCTGATGCGCTCTGTGGGATTCAGCTTGTAAAAATCGCTGCGATCCGGAATCCTGCCACCGGGCAGCCCGGCCACAAATGCGGGAGATGGTGCAACCAGCAGCGTGGATGCCATCGCATCACCGCGCACACGCCGCCAGGAGAGCCCCTTGTCGAACCAACCCGGCACCATATAGGGGAAAAAGTGCGGATAGAGGACCAACCCGTGCGGGTGGCGAAAACGCAGATCGAAATGGTAATCGGTGATACCACCATCGCGGTAGTTGCCCTGCGGTGCTCCGGCGGGGTTTTGTACGCCCGCCATCACCAGAGGAATAGACCCGCTGGCAAGTACTGCGGCACAGACATTGCGGGCAGACAAGGCCGCATTGACCGTGCTCAGGTTGCCAAATTCCACTGCCGCGCTGACGTCGGAGTGGAATATCACCCGCTCCCAAAAGGCGCTCAGACTGTGTCGGGACACCGCGTTAGCCAAAGCCGAAGCGAAGAGGGCCGGGGCCAGCAGGGCGCGTTTTTCACTCCCGAGGGGCCCCCGGCCCCGCACGGTGACAAAATGGCTGTGCCATAGCGGGTTCTTCACCACCTCACAGGCACCGCGCTCGCCCAATACACTTTGCAGAACCCGTTCCCCCGTGGCAGTAATTTCCCTGGGTGTCGGCTTTGAAGAAGTGTAACTTTGGTTGATATACCCGTGCTCCAGGCGCTCCAATGCCGCCAATGGGTCCCGCATCGCGTAACACAGGTTGCGGAAACTGCCAATGGAGGATCCCAGAGTCACTATTGGCTCACGCCGCCCCTTGAAAAACTCCCCCATCAACACCCGGTCCAACTGACTGATCACCAGCCATTTGGGGCCACCGGAGGCACCGACCAGGGTCGAGAACTGCTTCTGGTGTAAACCTTCCTGGCGAATGCGGCGAGCTGCCGTAGCGCCGGCCAGCAAAATGCAACGGGTACGCTTCACAAAACTTCTCTTGTACTTTTCCACAGATCCACACTTCACCTGCTGCTCAAAAAGACTTCACTCCAGGCTACCACTCGCCGGTATTTTCCATCGACTGCCAGGGCTCCTGGGGTGTGAGTGGTTCGCCGTTTTGCAGGAGTTCGATAGAGATACCGTCCGGTGAGCGGATAAATGCCATATACCCATCGCGGGGTGGTCGATTAATGGTCACACCCGCTTCCATCAGACGCTGACACACCCCGTAGATATCATCCACACCATAAGCCAGGTGGCCAAAATTGCGCCCCCCGGGGTAGGATTCGGGGTCCCAGTTGTAAGTCAGCTCAAGTACCGGCGCCCTTTTCTCGCAGGCGGCTTCCATATCCCCCGGCGCGGCCAAAAACACCAGCGTAAAACGGCCCTTGTCATAATCCGTGCGGCTCACCACCTGCAGACCCAGTATTTCACAGTAAAATTTCAAAGACGCATCCAGATCTGACACGCGCACCATTGTATGTAGGTAGTTCACCCTCTACTCCTTCGTTTTGCCCGGATATACAATTGCGATATAAGGGATGATTCAACTTCACACCGTCAAATGCAAATGTATAAAAAATTCTATCGCAAGTTTTCACAGCCATCCGACATCTGCGCGCCGCCGATACTGCACATGGCCTGCCATTCCCACCATTACTGGCCGGATGTCACCCTCGATGCGACACAGGAATACTGGCACGACGCGGCACGCTTGGCCGATGACAAGTGGGACACCATCTTCGGAAAAAAAATACCCGCCTGGCAAAACGCTGTTGCGCGCACCCTACAGTTGCCCGACGCCGATCAAATTGCCATTGCCCCCAATACCCACGAGTTGGTCTACCGTCTGATCAGCGCCTTCGATCAAAACCAGCCCTTGCGTATACTGACCACTGATGGCGAATTCTACAGTTTCACGCGCCAATTGGAGCGACTGGAAGAGCTGCCCAACATAGAAGTTACCAGGATTCCAAAAGCCCCCTACGCCACACTGGCCGAACGCTTCGAGCGGGCGTTACAGACAGCAGACTACCAGCTTGCCTATGCCAGTCTGGTCTTTTTCGATTCGGGTGTGGTGTTCCCGGACTTATTGCGCATCGCCGAGGGCAAGCCCGCCGGAACCCAGTTCGTTATCGACGGCTACCACGCCTTCTTCGCGCGCCCGGTCAACTTGCACGGAGTCGCCAACAAGGTGTTCTTTATCGCCGGCTCCTACAAATATCTCGGCGCCGGTGAAGGCCTTTGCTTTATGACTATTCCCGCTCCCTGCACCCTGCGCCCGGTCAACACCGGCTGGTTTGCGGACATGGCAGAATTGCAAAACCGCTCGGAAGGCGTCAACTATGGGAATAACTGGCTGCGTTTTGCCGGGGCGACCATGGATTACTCCTGCCTGTACAAAGGGCTGGCCATTTTCGACTTGTTCCGGCGCGAGGGCATTACAGTCGGGAAAATCCACCGTTATGTCCTGGCTGCACAGCGGCGCTTTCTTCACAGCATGGACAACGCTAAGCATCCCCTGCTCAACCGGGGGAACCTGATTTTTCATGATCTTGAGCAGGGCCATGGACACTTCTTCACCTTTGACTGCCACAGTGTGGAGAATGCGGAGCGACTGCACAAAGCACTCAGAGCCCGCAACGTGCTGTGCGACCGGCGCCAACAACTGCTGCGGTTGGGCTTTGCCATCTATCACGGTGAGAATGAGACATATCGACAGGTTTTCAGTGGCTGAGGTTGTCACGCCTATAGCGCTTTGCGGCGGATGGATTCACACCACAGCGCACTACCCTGGGCAGAGCTGCCGGCGTTCATTCAGGAAGTCTCCAAGCGCGGGGGGCTGGCATTTAGGGCCATTGAACTGACCATCCTGACTGCCCCCCGCACCAGTGAGGCGCAGGGAGCAACCTGGAATGAAATCGACCTCAGCACCAAGACTTGGACAATCCCAGGTGAGCGGATGAAGGCGGACAAGGCACCGCGTACCCTTAGCACCGCCTGTGGTGGCTCTGCTGGAATCTCTGTCCCGGATCGACGACAAGCCGCACCTCTTCCCTGGCCAGCGCAAAGGGCAGCCCCTGCCAAATATGGCCATGCTTACGGCACTACGTCGCATGAAGCAAGATGAGCTTACTATGCACGGATTCCGATCAAGTTTCTGCGATTAGGCAGGAGAAGCCACTCCGCACCCGCGTGACGTTTGCGGGCAGGCCCTAGCCCACAGCCGGGGGGACTCTGCAGAAGTTGCTTACCGGCGCGGCGACTTATTTGAGAAACGAAAGTCGCTGATGGCCGACTGGGCTGCCTATGCCGCCCCTATCCAGAATGTTGCGCCAATACGAAAGCGAAAATAAATTGGCAATGTAGATGCCACAAAAAAAGCTCTAAGTTTTTGTTTATATATTAATAAGTTACTGATTTTTAGTGCCTAAATCGGTATGAATTTATAGTATTTTTGCGTCGAAGCTCAGCTTCATCGGCAGTTTTTAGCACTGCAAATTTTCCCTGTAAATATACAAGATTCCACCTCCAAAGCTGTACCACTCTAATGAAGAGATTAACCATTGAGTACCAGTAAGCCAGTCTTGGGTTCGGCCAAAAATTCAAGCACACGGCGCTTATTGGTTTTCATCAAAGCCTCAATGGAACGCACTCGCACATTGTTGCCAATATCCAGACGAATCACCTTGGGCGGTGGCCCGAAGCGGCGCCAGTAATCGACAAAATCTTTGTCTTTGGTGAGCAGTGCTAAGTTGTGCTCTTGAGCGTACTCCCACACCCTGGAATCTCTGGAGCCCTCACCCAAGGCCGCAACTTTGGGTACAGCGAGCGTACCTGCAAAATCCATCGCCAAGCGGACAGCCAGCCGATAAGAGAGATTCTCATCAATAAGTAGCATTAAGCGGCATTTCCTTTGCTCAGGTGAGTGGCAGCATATCCGATTGCCGCGCGGATCTTGGTTTCATCTAGGCTAGGGTAATCATTAATGATTTCGGTGTAGGTCATCCCGGCACTGAGCATCTGCAAAATGCTCTCTACCGTTATCCGTGTACCTTTGACGCAAGGTTTGCCCACCATCACATCAGATTTACATTCGATCCAGATCTGGCTGTTATCTGGCATTGCCCCTCCTCCTCAGTGCTTGCGTAGCGTTGCACAGTTATCGATCACTGATTGTATGACTTTTAATCTGTCTTTTCGAGAGTGGTAAGGAGGGGGCGCTTACGTCATCTGGCTACATTAGCCCATACTTCTACACTATCGCCATAAACCGCTGAACATAGATCGTTTTCAGTCGAGATCAGCCTATCTACTTGAATAAAGATCGACCCTTACCACTATATTGCATTCACCCTTTCTAGTGATATGTAATCAAGAGATTGGCGACCATCGACGTTCCAAATAACCTCTACCCGAACGTCATTGACCTTAAACTCTGCACACATTTCTACGCCATCATTCCACTGCTCCACAGGATCACCAAAGACCTGAATTACTTTCTCAAAGTCAGTATCGTTATCAAAATGAAGGACACGCCCATCCAGCGACACTCCCCCCTTAAAACTTCTAAATCCTTCGTAGCCGTCTCTGTAACAGGTAAAAATAGAGCTTATTTTCCCGTCGATTACATTTATTGCGTACCCGTCGTCAAATAATTGAAGGTGCTCCCCCCCAAGTGATACAGGGGCCAAACTCCCGACTCTATATCCCAATAAGCTTCCATCATTAACATCTAATAACATATCAATCACTTTCGCAGTTCGTCCCTTTCTATCTTTATTTCCCGAGGCACGACCGGTTGATTCCTTTCAGCTGCAGCTCTTGCTGCAGATTTCGGAGAGCCCGTGGGATTACTGGGTTTCGATGGCACAATAACCTTATCGACACCTGCCTCGGCTATTTTTGGCGCACAGCTTGAACATGGTTTTTGATCTTGCCCACCAACGACGGACACTCTCTTAAGCGATAAACTACGCGACAGAGGTGACCCATGGCAAGACCAAAGAAATCAACCAAAACCACTCGCAAGCAATACTCCGAGGAGTACCGGTCAGAGGCCCTGGCGCTGGCGGCTAAGGTGGGCGTAAGCGCTGCAGCCAAACAGCTCGGCCTGCATGCCTCCCAGATCTACGGCTGGCGGAGTAAGGCTAGATTACACCAGGATCGAGGAGATGCCGAGAAACAGCTAGCGGCTGAGAATGCCCGGCTGAAACGGCAGCTGGCGGAGCAGGCAGAGGAACTGGCAATCTTAAAAAAAGCCGCGGCGTACTTTGCAAAGAGCCTGAAATGAGGTACGCCTTCATGCAAGAACACAGGCAAGAGTTCAGCGTCAAGGCAATGGTGCGGGTTTTGAACGTATCCCGCAGCGGCTTCTACGACTGGGTAGCCAGAGGAACACTCTGTTCCAAGCGACAGCAACATCGGGACCAGCTGGATCGCCTGGCACAGGAGTGTTTTACGGCCAGCAAAAAACGCAGTGGCGCTCCGCGGCTGACAAAGGAACTGGCAAGCCGAGGTAATGCGTATAACCGTAAGACAGTTGCTGCCAGCATGCGGCGGCAGGGGCTGCGGGCTAAGGCAGCCAAGAAGTATAAGGCCACTACCTCCTCGAAGCACAATCTGCCGGTGGCTTCCAATCTACTGAAGCAGAACTTCAATGCTACGGCGGCGAATCAGAAATGGGTTGGGGACATCACCTATTTATGGACAGAAGAAGGCTGGCTATACCTGGCTGTAGTGATAGATCTCTACAGCCGCCTGGTTGTCGGCTGGGCGATGTCAGAGCGAATGACGGCCACACTAGTCTGTGATGCTTTGCGTATGGCCCTGTGGCGACGAAAAATACCTAGGGGAGTTATCGTGCACTCTGATCGGGGGAGCCAATACTGCTCCCGAGATTATCAGTCGCTGATCAAAGCGCATAATCTGGAATGTAGCATGAGCGCGAAGGGAAACTGCTACGACAACGCTTGCGCAGAAACATTTTTCCACTCACTAAAAGTAGAATCGATTCATGGCGAACGCTTTCCAACAAGACTGGTGATGCGTGAAACGGTGTTTGAATACATAGAAGTGGATGACAATCGAACCCGCCTTCACAGCGCCAACGGCTACCTCAGCCCAGAAGCGTTTGAGGCACAGCAAACTGCTTAATGGCGTGTCCGTTGCTGGTGGGCAAGATCACACATCGGTCAGGGAGCGGCAAGGAGAGAAGAGATGACCGATATCATTCCCTTTAATTTTCATCAAAATCTGGTGAGAGCAGTCAAGCACGAAAGCGAACCTTATTTTGTTGGCAAGGATGTAGCCGAGATATTGGGTTACAAAGACACCGATAAAGCCATCCGAACCCATTGCGAAGCAACCAAAACCCTAACCCGCCGAAATAGTGGGTTAGAAAATAGCTTTTCGGAAATGCTCAGCGGGGAGGCTGGAAGGCCAATCACCGTCCAGTAGGTACCTAATCGGGGGCTCAAAATCATCCCCGAACGCGATGTCTACCGCCTGTTCATGCGCTCCAGACTCCCAGAGGTCAAAGCCTTCGAGGAATGGGTTGTCGGCCACGTCCTGCCTAGTATCAGCAAAACCGGTAACTACACCACCAAACCTCAAGACCTGAGCCGCATGGAAATCCTCAAGCTCGGAATACAAGCCGCGGAGGAACGCCTGCGCCTGGGGGGGGAAGTAGCCGAACTGAAACCCAAGGTGGACGCCTATGACCGAAGCGCCACCAGCGACGGCTCACTCTGTATCACCAGTGCCGCCAAAGATTTACAGACGCGCCCAAAAGACTTGTTCGCTTGACTCCAGTCCAACCAGTGGATTAAACACCGTAGAACGCTCAAACGACAACGAGAAGGTAGTAGAGCAAGTGTTAGTGACCCCCCAAAGGTTTGGTCACGCTGGCCGCTGCCCTTTAGAGGGTTAAGAGATAGGTGCGGCTTCGGTTGTGCCGCAGATCGCAGGCTAGGATTATGAGTTACTGTAAATCAAAAGGTGGTAGCATGAAAACACCTAACCGCATTTTGCAGCTACCTGAAGTCGAACGGTTCACCGGCTATAAGCGCAGCTGCATTTACCGGATGGCCTAAGAGGGCTTGTTTCCTCAGCAGAAGCGGATAGGTCCAGGCGCTGTTGGCTGGGACAGTCAAGAAGTGGAGACTTGGATAGAGGAAAAGCCTGATGGTACCGCATAGTGCGAGCGCATATCAGCTTGATACTTCAATCAAGTGGGGGAGCAAGAGGGGGATTGAAGCGTTCATGAAAAAAAATCCCTGAAAAATCAGTGTATTATTCTTGAAAATAGCGGTTGTATTCTCCCCCGCTAATAGTCGCCATAGACATCTACAGGCCTGGTAATGGATCGGTTATGCTGGATGCACGCTCAGCTCCCGTTAAGAATAACGCTGCTATGGTCCCGCCAATACTCCAGGGTTTCTCACAACCCATTGCGATTGATAAGGAAAAATCATGAAGTTAATACAAATCTCCACAGTCACACTACTTGCCCTGCTTGTCACCGCTTGTGGCAGCGGTAGCGCACCTGCCGAGCGGGGTACTCTAGTTACTATCGCCGCGCGTGGTGAAGTCAGCCAGGCACCCGATATCGCAAGCATCTCCGTGGGTGTGGTCACCGAGGCTGCGGACAGTAAAAAAGCCATGGGCGATAACGCCGAGCAAATGGAATCCTTGATGGCGGCCATCACAAAAGCCGGTATCGCCAAAAAAGACATCCAAACCAGCGGCATCAGCCTATGGCCCCGCTACCAGTATCAACAGAATCGAAAGCCACAACTCGTCGGTTATACTGCGCGTAACACGGTCAGCATCAAGGTGCGCAAGCTGGACGAGTTGGGTAATCTGCTGGACGACCTGGCGAGCGCCGGTGCCAACCAGGTGAACGGCCCCAGCTTCGAGATCGGCGAGCCGGCACCGGTTCAGGCGGAGGCCCGTGAAAAAGCCCTTTTGGATGCCCAGGAACGAGCGGCCATCTATGCAAAAGCTCTCGGCATGAAGGTGCGCCGAATCGTGAGTATTTCTGAAAATGGAACCGGCGATCTGCCCCACCCGGTCATGCTTCGCCGCAACCAGATGACCGCCGAAAGTGACCAGGCGACCACTCCTGTTGCCCCTGGGGAAATAAAGGTAACAGTGAACCTGAACTTGGTATTTGAGTTACAGGACTGATCTTTTTGGGCCCTGCATCCTCTCCCGCAGTGCCCGAGGATTCACCTTCCAATTAACAATGCCCCGCGCGCAATGGGGATAAGTTCGGTTTCATTGCGGACTCATCAACCGCGCGCTCCCGGCTCTACAAAGATATCGGCGGCGGGTTGGCTGGGTTCTTTATAAATCCTGCCGTCTTTCATCACAAACTGCACCCGCTGCAATTCGGAAATATCCTCAAGCGGGTTTCCCGCCACTGCAATAATATCTGCCATCTTGCCCTCGCTGATACTCCCCAGTTCATCCTGGACTTGCAGTAGCTGCGCGGCATTCCAGGTGGCTGAGCGAATCGCATCGGCAGGGGTCATACCCCCTTGTACCATCAGGACAAATTCCTGCGCATTGTCCCCGTGGCGGGTCACCCCGGTGTCGGTCCCAAAAGCAATTTTAACACCACGCCTGTATGCCCTGGAGAATGTCTCCAGCATCAAAGGGCCGATGGTGGCCGCTTTTGGGCGCACAATGTCCGGCAAAAATCCCTCAATGGCGGATTTTTCCGTCACCCACTCCCCGGCCATCAGTGTCGGCACAAACCAAGTATTGTTGCGACGCATCAGATTAATCACTTCCTCATCCATATAGGTGCCGTGTTCGATGGAGTCCACACCGGCGCGAATCGCGCGCATCATCCCCTCTTTGCCATGGGCATGGACCGCCACAGTAAAGCCGTAATCCCGCGCGGTGGCCACAATTGCCTCCAGCTCATCCGCCATGAACTGAGGATTCTGTCCACTTTTGGCCACGCTCAACACACCACCGGTAGCGGTAATCTTAATCAGGTCGGCCCCCTCCTTGTAGCGCTGGCGAACGGCCTGTCGCGCGCTGGCCGGTCCGTTGATCACACCCTCTGCCGGGCCGGGATTACCCATCAGATCCCAGCGGCGACCATTGGTGGGGTCGGCATGGCCACCGGTGGTCGCAATGGATTTGCCCGCGGTATAAATCCGCGGCCCCTCAATGATGCCCGCCTCTATGGCTTTGCGCAGACTCACGGTGACATTATCCTGGTCACCGAGATTACGCACAGTAGTAAAGCCCGCAAGCAGCGTGCGCTTGGCGGCATCCACCCCGCGCAAAGTGAAATCCGCCGGATTCCAGGTATAGGACTCCATATAGGCTTGCGGACCAAATTCATAGGTGAGGTGACTGTGCATATCCATCAGCCCGGGCAATACGGTAAAATCGCGCAGGTCCACCAGAGCCTCCCGGTCCCGCTTGGCAAACCCTTTTTGCACAGACTCGACCCGGCCATCCACTATATGCACCGTGCGGTTTTCCAACAATTTTCCGCTACTGCTGTCAAACAGTTTCCCCGCGTAAATGGCTGTACCCTGCGCTTGGATCTGCGCCTCAGTCTGCAGGCTCGGCAATCCCATGCAGATAAACACTATCGCGACGGCAGCGCGGTTGGCGAGGTAGCCCCACTTGGTATTTGTTGTCATTGTCGTCCCCAGCAAGTCTCACTTAGATTCGTATCGTTCTTATTGGAACGCGCACAATTTACCGCAATCTGTGAGTCGAGAGGAAGCCCCAATGAAAATCTACGAATATGCTGTTGCACCCAATTGCCGTCGGGTGCGCATGTATCTGGCGGAAAAAGACCTCGATATACCCTTCGCTCAAGTGGATATTGCCAAGGGGGAAAACCTCACCCCGGAATTTCGCAGCATAAATGCCAATACGAAGGTGCCGGTATTGGCGCTGGACGATGGCACGCACATCACCGAGTCAGTGGCGATTCAACGCTATTTTGAAGAGCTGCATCCGGAGCCCCCTTTGTTTGGGCGGGATGCAAGGGAAAAAGCCCTGGTCGAGATGTGGGGCCGTCGCGCCGACTTCAATCTGATGCTGACCGTCGGGATGTGCTTCCAGCATGTCTCGGGTTTCTTTAAAGACCGTATGAACGTCTACCCGGCGTTCGGCGAGGATGCCGGTAAGCACGCAATGCAGTTTATGGGTGTCTTGAACGACCACCTTTCCGACCACGAGTATCTGGTGGGTGATTATTTTTCTGTAGCAGACATCGGTATGGTTTGTGGTCTAGATTTCGGCAAGGTGCAAAACCTGCGCCCTGATGCCGAAAAGCACCCTCATCTGATCCGCTGGCGCGAGCAGCTCAAACAACGTTCCAGTTTCAACGCCTGAGGGTCGATTTGCACTAACACCTAAATGGCGGAATAAAAGCGGGGGGGGGTGTAAAACTATTCAAATTGGTCATCGCCCCCACCTATTCTGAAGGGGCGATGACCCATCCGTGGTGTCAATCCCTGGCGGGCAGTACCTCTACAGGCCCGATGTCCAGGGCTTCCACTTCCCCCTGAATCTTGTCGAGGTCTCCCACAATTACCCAGGTAAACTGCCCTGGGGCGAGGAATTCCCTCGCGGCAGCCACCACCTGCTCCTGATTGAGGGCGGCGACTCGCTGCGGATACTCGGCAATATAGTCTTCCGGCAGGCCTTTTTCTAGCTGCCAGTTAATACTGGAAAGCAACTGCCCCTTGGTCTGGAAGCGTGCGCTCTGCTTGAGCACCTCATCGTTACGATAGTCTTCCAACTCCTTCTCTGTTATCGGGCGTTTATCCAGGTAGTCCTGGTACTCTTTCACAAGCTCCTTGATCGCGGGAGCCGTTTTGTCAGTTTGCACGGGCGCGAACAGGATATAAGGACGCTGGCCTTCCGTATCCATAGACACCGCGCGGGCACCGTATGACCAGTGCTTGTCCTCGCGCAGGTTCATATTGACCCGTGAGGTAAACTTACCCGCGATAGTATTGGTCATCGCATCGAAAGCCTCAGCGCCCTGGGGTTGCCAGGGGGGCATGACCAGCCCCGCCATGATGTAGCTCTGCTGCGCGCCGGGGCGGTCCAGCAGATACACCCGCGCTTTGTTCGGGCGCGCCACCTTTGCAAGCTCAACACCTGGTAATTCTGCCTCGGGCGCTTTCCAGCCGCCCAGGGTACCATTCAGCAGGGGTTCCAGCTCCTTTTCTGTCACATCGCCAACAACAGTAAGGGTGGCATTGTCCGGCCTGACCCAGGTTTTCTGGAACTGCACCAGGTCTTCACGGGTAATGGAGCTGATTCCTTCTGGGGTACCAGAACCGGTCAAGGGTGAACTGTAGGGGTGTCCAGCACCAAACAACAGTGGCGGCAGCTCCCGCAGGGCAAGCCCCCGCGGCTGGGCCTTTTCCTGAGCGATCCTATCCAGGCGATTGGACTTGACCCGCTCTAGATCGGATTCCGGGAACTGCGGCTCGGTCACCACTTGCGCAAAAAGTTCCAGAGACGGGGCCAATTGCGACTTGAGCGCACTCATACTGATGGTGTTGTAATCCAGCCCGCTGCCCCCGCCGATATTCACGCCCAGCTCTTCCGCCCGCGCACTGAATGCCAGGCTATCCAAATCACCAGCACCCTCGCTCAGCATCTGTGCAGCGACAGAGGCCAGGCCGGGTTTGCTGTTGTCCGCCGCCGCGCCACTGCGAAACTGCAGGTTCATCAACACTACCGGTGTGTCATGGCGCTCGGCCAAAACCACCTTCAGTCCGTTTTTGAGGGTGAACGCCTGCTGTTGCGGCAATTCCAGTTCGACCGTTTTATCCACCTCAGGTAAGTGGCTGCGATCCGCACCTTTACTGTCGGCAGTATATTGTTTTTGGGGCTCGATAATCAGGGTGTAAGCATCCGCCTTCAACCACTGCTGCGCCACATCCTGTACCTCGAGCGCGGAAACCCGGGCGTATTCCTCGATTCCCTTTAACAGGGCACCGGGATCGTCAAAGTAAAAATCAGAGCGGGCCAGGATATCGCTCTTGCCGCCAAAGCCGCCAGTTTTTTCCAGACCCTTTACAAGGCCGGCAAACTCCCCCTGCTTAACCCGGCGCAGGTCCTCTGTACTCACGCCATTTTTTGCAAATGCACGCAATTCCTTGTTCAACAGTTTTTCGACTTTATCGACCGACTGCCCGGGTTTTACATCCACAATAATAAAGAGCTGCCCGGCCAGCTGACGCCCGTAGTAGAAGGCGCTCACGCTGGTGGCGACTTTCTCATCCCGTACCAGGCGGCGATAGAGCAGAGAATTCTTCCGATTTGCCAGCAATGATGTCATCAATTCGAGAGCGTGCTCCTCTTCACTGCCAACCGCCGGTACATTCCAAACCTTGTAAATACGGGTTTGTGGCACCTGGTCGTAGACCACTTCGCGTTTTTTGACCTGAGCCGGCAATTCCCAGCGTTTGATACGCGGCTGCGCGCCCGTACTGGGTATATCGCCAAAATACTTGCGCGCCTTGGCCATAGCCTCATCAACAGTGACGTCGCCGGCAATCACCAGGGTAGCGTTTGCCGGCTGGTAGTGATCCGCAAACCACGTTTTCACGTCTTCCAGGCTGGCATTGTCAAGATCTGCCATAGAGCCGATGGGTGTCCAGGAATAAGGGTGGGAGGCGGGAAAGGTACTCTTGGCGATGATGTCGAAGGCTTTACCGTAGGGGGCATTTTCACCTTGTCGCTTCTCGTTTTTTACCACACCGCGCTGCTCATCCAACACTTCCTGGGTGATCGCGCCCTTGAAGTGGCCCATCCTGTCCGACTCCATCCACAGCGCCATATCCAGAGCACCTTTGGGAACCGTGGCGAAATAATTGGTGCGATCATTGTTGGTGGTGCCATTCATATCCGTGGCACCGGAACGCTGGAAGGGCTCAAAGTACTCGCCTGGGTGATTTTCGCTGCCGTTAAACATCAGGTGCTCAAACAGATGTGCAAACCCGGTTTTCCCCTTCGGCTCATCCTTGGAGCCCACCTTGTACCAGATATTGGTGGATACAACCGGGGCCTTGTGGTCCTCATGCACGATCACCGTTAGACCATTGGACAGCACTTCCCTATGGTAGGGAATATCCAATTTCGGCGCCGGGACATAGGCCGCTTTATCAAAAGCGGCCGCCTTGCTAGGGGGCGCCGCCGCTTCATCCACGGATAGCGCGTGGGACCTATCGTTGGTGGATTTCCCACAACCGGCAAGACCGATGGTGGCGATAAGAACACTGATAAACACTGGACGCAGGTCCATATTGTCACTCCTAATCAATAGCAGCGGAATCAGGGCAATTGTTTACCCGCCATTGTCTACAAAACCTTCTGCCGACTCAGAGTTCGGCCACGATCCTGCCTGGACAAAAAAATGGGCACAGACGTGCCCAAATATATACAACACAGAGAGAAGCGGTGAACCTCAGCCGCCCACGGTATGAAACCGCCGGTGCCTTTGTTATGCCGCTACTGTACCGGATTTGTTCTCGGCGCTCGGCACAGAATGGTGGCCAAAGCGCTCCTCGGCGATGCGGTCAGCCACATGTGCCGTGGTTTCACCGGTGTTATCCGCCCGCTCAAACACCTCTTGCATGGTGTTGCCGATTTCTTCAATGTGGGCGCGCACCTCTGCAGCGTCATAGTCGCCCCGCTGCTGGTAATAAACGTCGATAATACCACCGGCGTTAATCACATAGTCGGGGGCATAGAGAATGCCTTTCTCGCGCAGTACTGCGGCGTGGCACTCCTCGGCCAGTTGGTTGTTGGCGGCACCGGCGATAGCCCCCACTTTCAAACGGGCAATGGTGTCATCATTCAAAATGGCCCCCATGGCACAGGGCGCGAACAAATCCACATCCAGATCGAAGATCTCGTCAGCAGTTACGGCAATGGCACCCAGCTCATTGACCGAACGATCAATATTGTCTTGGAAAATATCCGTGACAAAGAGTTCCGCGCCGGCCTCTTTTAGCAGCTTGCCCAGGCGGAATCCCACATTGCCCATCCCCTGGATAGAAACTTTAAGACCACTCAGGTCGGTTTTACCCCAGCGGTGCTGCGCGGCGGCCTTGAGGCCCACAAACACGCCATAGGCAGTGGAGGGCGACGGGTCACCGCCATATTCGGAGCCCGCGAACAGACCGGACACATACTCTGTGGTCTCGCCGATAACTTGCATATCGGCAACGCTGGTGCCGGAATCCTCCGCGGTGATGTAACGCCCGCTAAGTGTGTTGATGAACTCGCCCATGGCCCGCAATAGCTCGGGCGTCTTATCCTGACGCGGATCACCGATAATCACCGACTTTCCGCCTCCGAGCCTCAGACCGGCCATGGCAGACTTATAAGTCATTCCGCGCGAGAGGCGCAGCACGTCATTGAGCGCCTCGCCGTCATCGACATAGGGCCACATGCGGCAGCCCCCCAGGGAAGGCCCTAAATTCGTATTGTGGACCGCGATAATTGCCTTGAGACCGCTCTTGGCATCCTGAAAAAACGCCACTTGTTCGTGTTTATCGTAAGCGGAATGGGAAAAAACACTCATTAACTGTTCCTCTCCGGAAGGCTGGTTCTAGCGCTGGGGAACAACCACAGCCCTTATCATTTTTTTGAGGGGTAAGATTATATCCTGCTTCACCAGATAAAGTTTGCATATTTTGCACATATCGGCGAAATAATAGCGAAATCTTCATTCATATTGTTATTTCTTAGGATGACTCTCTTAAAAGAATATGCCGGACCTGAGGGTCAGAAAGCCTTGTGGTTGGACCATTGCGTCCGGCACCCAAGAAAAGACTTCCAGCTCCGGACAGGATCGCATTACACGATGCAAACTGGGTCTGGTAGAATCCGCGCCCAAATCGAACCCTAGGGAACTACTCGATGCTGAATTCCGACGCTCTGAAGCAACTCTCACAGCTGAAAACCGATATTCGCTCCAGTAAAGAATTTGCCGAAGGCCGGGTACGCGGCAGTAATGGCAAATTCGGTTTCGTGGCGCTGGTGGATGGACGGGAGGCATTTCTGCCCCCCAGTCAGATGGAGCGTGTTTTCCCTGGCGACCGGGTTCGCGTCAGCCTGGCAGAGGAGCCCAAGGGCAAGCTCACCGCCGAGCTGGATGCCCTGCTTGAAAGTGAACTCGACTATCTTGTCGGCCGATATATCCAGCGGGGCCAGGGGCACTTTATCCAGCCCACCCAAAATGCCCTGACCCGCTGGATCTTCCTGCCCCCAAAGGCCCGGGGCAAGGCCCAGCCCGGCGACTTTATTGCCTGTAAGGTCAATCGCCATCCCTTTAAGGACGGTCGCGCCCAGGCCAGGGTGGAGACGGTTATCGGCAAACCCGAGATACCCGGTATTGAGCACGCCTATACAATCGCCCAGTACCGGTTGCCAGAGCAATTCGGTCCGGCTGCACAGAAACAGTCGGAAACCATTGCCGGGCAACTGGCGTCTGTGACTGCCGGGCGCACGGACCTCTCCGGACTGGGCTTTGCCACCATTGATGCGGAAAGCACCCGCGATATGGACGATGCCCTTGCCGTGAGCGCACGTGAGGAGGGCTGGACCCTGCATATCGCTATTGCCGACCCCACCAGCGTGATTGACCAGGACAGCCCGCTGGATCAGGAAGCCTTCAAACGCGCCCACAGCCTATACCTGCCCGGCGAAACCCTCCCCATGCTGCCCTGCAATCTGTGCGAGGACCTCGTCTCCCTGATTCCCGAACAACTGCGCCCGGCACTGGTTGTGCATATTGATATCAACAACGATGGCAGTATCAGCGGGAGCCAGTATGAATTTGCCGCAATTCGCTCCCAGTACAAACTGAGTTATACACAAGTCAGCCGTTTTATCGAGGGTGACGATGCCGCAGTGCCCGAAGCGCAAAAGGAGAGCTTACGCAATCTCGCTGCAACCTATAAAGCCCGCGCCGCTTACCGCACCACCCACTCCCTGGCCATGGAGGATCGCCCGGAGTATGAGATCTGCCTCAACAGACAACGCAAAATTGAGCGCATCGAAAGGCGGGAGCGCAATATCGCCCAGCGCATGGTGGAAGAAGCCATGCTTGCGACCAATATCAGCATCGGCGCCAAGCTGGCAGAACTGCAGCGGGGCTGCTTTTCTGTGCACCTGGGCTTCCGCGAAGAGCGCATGGGCGAGGTAAAAAGCCTCCTCAAGACGCTTTTGCCGGAGTATGCCGAGAAAGACCTGGACCAACTGGAGCACTACCTGGCCCTGGTAAAGCACCTGGAAAGCCACGGTGACCCACAAATGCAAAACCTCCTGAGCGTGCTGAAACGCATGCTGCGCCCCGGCCTACTCGATAACAAGGCCGGCGCACACCTGGGTTTGGGGCTCGATGCCTACGCAACGGTGACCTCCCCCATTCGCAAGTACAACGATCTGCACAATCACCGCGTACTGCGTGCGGCCATCCAGAAGGGCGACACCCCGGCGCTCAGCGACACGCACATTGAGGCCCTGCAAAACAGCCTGGTCCGCAGTCGCCAGGCCAGGCGCGCCCTGGAGCAGTGGCTCTATGCCCAGTTTATGCAGGATAAAATCGGTAACACATACGCCGGCAGAATCACCCTGGTAACTGGCGCCGGCCTCGGAGTACGCCTCGATCAATTTGGCATCGATGGATTTGTGCGCCTGAATGGGGACAAAAAGAACCTTCCGGCATTTGACGGCAAACTTCTCATCCTCACACACAATGAGCAGCGTTTCCAACTGGAACAAGCCGTTGCGGTCAAGGTAGCTTCTGTGGATCTGGACAAGCGCCGTGTCGCTTTCGAGCTTGCGTTGGAGAATGCACAACCCGGCAACACGGCAAAAGCATAACCAAGGCAAAATACCCTGGAGAGCCCGATCCCTATCGGGCTCTCCCCTGTTGTGTTCCAGATGCTGGTTATTAATTGGGTATAACAAAAAATACCACCGGCTTTTGCAAGCCCCATTGGATTGCCAAATGCAATAACACCGCCACGGCACCGGCTGTGACAGGCAATCCATCAAAATGATCGAGGCCTCCCATGAATCCTATTGCCACACTGACCCCCACCCCCCTGTGGAAACACTTCGCCGCACTGTGTGACATCCCCCGCCCCTCCAAACATGAAGACCGGGTAGTGGAACACGTCCTCAATTTTTCCAGAGCCCGCAATCTGATGGCGCAGTTGGATACAGTTGGCAATGTTATTATCAAGAAGCCCGCAACGCCGGGTATGGAACAGCGCCACACCCTGGCCCTGCAAAGTCATTTGGATATGGTGCCGCAGAAAAATGCCAACACGGTGCACAATTTCCTGACCGATCCCATCAAGCCCTACGTGGATGGCGAATGGGTCACCGCAGAGGGCACCACTCTCGGGGCCGACAACGGCATAGGCGTCGCCGCCATACTCGCCCTATTGGAATCCACCAACATCCCCCACCCCGCCCTGGAGGCGCTGCTCACCATTGATGAAGAGGCGGGCATGACCGGCGCAAAGCACCTGCAGCCGGGCTATTTCGAGGCGAATCTGCTCCTGAACCTGGATACCGAAGATGAAGGGGAGCTCTATATCGGCTGTGCCGGGGGCGTGGATGTGAATGCTTCCCTCACTTACTTTAGGGAACCCATAGCGGTAGGCAGCCAGGCCTTTACACTCTCTGTGCGCGGCCTGCGCGGCGGGCATTCGGGCCTGGATATCGATAAAGGGCGCGGCAATGCCAACAAAATTGCCAACCGCATTATCGACACGGCCCTGGGCAAGATCTCCGAGCTGCGCATTGCCGCACTGGATGGCGGCAGTCTGCGCAATGCCATTCCCCGCGAATCCTTCAGCACCCTTGTGGTACCGACCGGGGCCCAGGACAAACTGCAACAGATCATCGACAGCGAAAGCGCACGCCTCTCGCGGGAGTTTGACAACGAAGCGGACCTCGCAATCACCCTGGAACCCACAGAGACACCAACCAGCACCATGGATGCCGCAAGCCAGCTCAGGCTGATTCGCGCCATTCGTTGCTGCCCCAATGGTGTGGCGCGCATGAGCACCAAGTTGGCAGCTATTGCCGACACTTCCAATAACCTGGCCCGCGTTGTTACGGGTGAGAAGGACGGCAAGCCGCTGGTGCAGATCCAATGCCTGGTGCGCAGCCTGTCGGACACTGCCCGCGACCAACACGGTCTGGATGTTGCCGCCAGCTTCGAACTGGCCGGCGCCACAACCAGGCTGGACAATGCCTACCCCGGCTGGGCGCCGAACCCCAACTCGCCCCTGCTTGCACTGATGCAAGGCGTTTATAAAGAGATGACCGGGGCAGACCCAGAAGTAAAAGTGATCCACGCAGGCCTGGAGTGCGGCCTTCTGGCCAAACCCTACCCCAACTGGGACATGGTCTCCTTTGGCCCCACCATCCGTCGCGCGCACTCCCCTGAAGAGCGGGTGCATATCCACAGCGTTGCCAATTTCTGGGACTACTTGATCAAAGTGGTGCAGGCAGTCCCTACCCGCAATTAACCAGCTGGCAAGTAGTATTCAGAATCAGGATTACCATCTGAAAAACAAAACCTCCGCAAAAGGCCCTGTCGGAATTTTGTTTTATGGTGCCAGGCTCCAGTATATTATTACAACGTATTTATTACTGCGTAAAAGCCAGCGCAGTAATAGGAAAATCTGGCGAGACACTAGCGACTGGAGCGCATCAGTATTCTTTATGCTGGAAGTAAGCAGGCGGTGGTCGCCGATGCGCTTCTCGCCCTGCCCTTCAGCGCTATTTCGTTTTTATGGGTCGCCGCTTGAATGGCCTGATGGTGTCTGGCTCTTCCTCTAGCGCCCAGGCTTCGTCCAGCAGTTGCAGTAAACGCACGGCCCGTACCAGCCGGTTATCCTTGCCGGGGGCAATGTGCAGATCCACAGTGTTATCTTTGATAGCAACCGGCGTGATAATAAAATAATCCCCCAGGTGCAGTGGCTGAAACAATCGACAGGGTAATATAGCCATCTTTATAAGCTCCTTGAATCGCCTGTGACGGAAAAGCGAGTGCATAGCACCGTTTTTCTCGCCCGAGGCGCGGTCCTTGTAGGAAAAAGAAAAGGGAAACTTGCAGGGTGCGCAGCCAGAGAGGCGGTGCGCGGCTGAAGTAAAACACCACACCAATCATCACGCAACGCCACAGCACACTCCGCCGCCGGGGGCAGGAGTGACCCGGAATACATGCCTTCAAAAAGACCTTTATTGAAGACGAACGAGTGTATGGCGTATCATTCAAGACAGCCTCGCTAGATAGTCAACTTATCTATTGGGGTTAGCCATCTCTCGGTGTTACCAGCACCGGGGGGTGGCGTTTTTCTATCATTTACGCGGTCATGATGCGGTCCTGCTTTATTGGTTGAAGATTTGTTGTGACTGTGGATTGCCCGCAAGCGCCCCGGTTGCAGGGCGCCTTGCGAGCGGAATCACAATGATTGTTAAGCGTTTTTTCGGCTTTATTCTCTGTTTTTTTTGTTCGCTTAGGCCGAATTACCGGTTGGCGGTAGGGCAGCAGCCCCTACCGTAATCCCTTTTTACAGGAAATACAATCAAGCTGAAGCTTTAGGCGACACCGAGTTCGATTTCCCTGGTGGGTAACGATTGACCAGGGACTTTGGTTGTATGCAGCTGTGCATCCGTTGCGAACAATGCAGCACCAACCCCACAAGATGCAGCCTCGATTCCTGGCCGCCGGTGCATACTTCCTGCAGCTCGCTGGGGTCCACTTGACACTACACAAGCGGCACCAACAACTGACGATCCACTTCCCTGATCGCCTGGAGAAATATTTCTGCCTATCAAACTACTAAGCTGACATAGAGTTTTGAACACCCTCGCTTTCGATAGTTATCGAATCTCGTGTCTGCACGTCTAATAGAGCGTAAAAAATAAAATCGAGATTTTTCAATAACCTGTCTAGATTACTGAAAATCACGGCATTAAAATTACTACTCGATAGGGAATTTTGACCATGCTCGCCCCTGGGATACACGCTCTAAAGTTTTAAGCTTTGGAAGCTTCTATGCGTGCAAAACTTGGCCCATTTTGTGTAAAGGGCTATTTTATTGCCTGATCACACTGACCCACCTTTATCATCAAATAGACCCCCGGGTTGAAATAATTTACATTTTCTTTTGAGCCATCGATAGTATTCGAACCAATTAAATATGGTTGTTCATTAGATATTTCCTTAATACATAAACCGTAATCAACCAAAGCTCTGGAAAAATAACTTGCTTTGAAGTACTCATGAAAGTCACTTAATCCTTGCTTCTGGGATTTATCCTGATACAAAAACCAGTTTTGCCAGTGTGGACTATATCCAATATAGCCCTGATACCTGATTGAGGTTACATTTACCAACATCCTTTCATTTTGTGTTTCATTTATAATTCTTTTAAACTTTTCTGCCACTTCGGGTTCACTCAGACCACAGTCTGACCATATCTTCAAATAGGCAGTTTTATATTTATATTTTGGAATTGAAATTTCGAATTTACAGCCACTCGAATACTCAGCAATTTTCTTTTTATATTCGCTTTCAGATATATCATAGGCATAACCAATCTGACTGCAAAATACCGTTATCAACAACAATACCAATATCCTACAATTCATAAGTCAAATCCACGTTATTTGCTTTCAGCGGGTAAGCGCCATAACATAATGACTGTTTGTCGGCCAGAGTCATGATAATAGTCAAGAGGAACCTCATTGCTAAACATAATGCTCCCGGTATTTAAATCCACATGACCCGTACCGCTCCCTAAATCTATAAATAAAATCCCTCTATTAGAATCTCCAGATAATTTATCCGTAGAAAAATTTGAGCGGTACATCCGTACATCTGGCTCACCATACCGTGCTATTAATTCGTCCTTAACCTGATGCGCAGAACTAATATATTGATTACCACTAGCGTCTGTAAAATTACCGTTTGTTATTGGCACTCCTGCCTCATTCGCTGCATTCGAGAACCTTATACCACATGTATTTCCGTATATGGCGTGGCCACTCTCAAATACACTAAGCTGACCACCTTTTTCCGCAGTTATGTCAAAGCCCGATAACGGATCGCCAGCCTCATCCGAATAGCCGTCCAACATACTTTCATAAGTCGGTCTCTTATGTGCAATAGGAAACTCTCCCTTTGCTAAAGAAGCCGCACTCTCCCCAACAGAACTCATTAGAGAGCCCATTGCCATCAGGACCGATTCCCCCTTGGGATCCATATAGTTAATCGGATTATTGCGCCCATAGCGGTAGGGGGTCCAGCGCTGCGGATCGGTAAAACGTCCCGGATGGTTAAGCACCGGGTCCGGACTGATAAAGGTGCCGAAAGCCGATTGCAAGTAGCGCCGCTCAAAATACCCCAGGCCGGTGGTTGTATCCCGCTCTTTGCCCGTATAGCCGTAGGGGGCCGCCGCGCTGTCACCGAGAACACTGTCCAGTTCGCCATAGGCTTTATAGGTAAAGGCGTTGACCAGCCCGGCATCGGCATCCAACGTCAGCGCGGTGGAGCCCAGATGGGTGTGCAGGTAGTAGGCGCTGGGCGCAAAGGTTTCCCCGCCCTGGTCACTGCGGGCAATACGCCGCTGGCCGAGGCGAATGTATTTCAGCAGCTGGCCGTCGCGCACCTCGCTGTCTTCATCGATATACAGGGTAACACTGCGGGCCCCACCGGTATCTTCGGTGATTTTAAAGCGGCGCTGGTGTTTGTAATCATAGCCGTAGTGATCCGCCGCCTGGGAGTTGCCGGCGGTGACCAGGCGCTGGTCGTGGTCCCACTGATAGTACTGGTCGCCGGCTTGTATCCGGTTGCCGTTGTCATCGTACGCTATGGTTCCGCCGGCCCAGCTCAGGGCCTGGGGCCCGGGCAAATCTCCACGACTCGTGCGATTGGAGGCGCCGCTGTTACTGTTTGCACTGCTGCCGCCATAGCGCAGGTCCGTGATCTGTATTGCGTCACTGGTGGCCAGGTCCGGCAGGTTGACGGGGGAACGGCCCAGTTGCAGCAGGTTGCCGATTTTGTCGTAGCTGTAATACGTCTGCTCACGATCATTGGCCACTCCGGTCAGGCGGTAGACGTCGTCATAGCTGTAGACCACATTGTGTGCCAGTGACGCTGCCTGGGCGGCCGCGCCGAGTTCAGCAGCCAT
>NZ_JBLBUB010000035.1:0-39290 GCF_047289955.1 Microbulbifer jejuensis | reverse complement strand
ATACTGAAAGCCTCCGAGCGCTGGACGCACCCGATCCAGAACTGGAACTTGACGCTGTCACAGCTGACGATCCACTTCCCGGATCGCCTGGAGAAATATATCAGCCTATGAGGCTACTTGGCTGACACAGAGTTTTGAACACCCTCAGGTGCTCCTCCAGCTCCGCGCTTATGGCTGCTTCAGTAAGCTGCTCAATCAAAGATGTTAGGATACCACTTTGCCGCTCAGGTCTTTGCCCTCACGCAGCGCCTTGACAGCAGCATTCATATCGAAAATAGGTTTGCTCATAGGTCATCCCTTTTTTGCTAATGAAAAAGAAATGACACAGAATTATGAACACTACCATCTTTGATCTTATTTATTAGTGCACAACCTGTTGCTATATATCCGATTCTATTGCCGATAGCCTTTGAGTGTATGCCATTATTTTATACTTCCCATTACTGATCTCAAAATCAACTTTCTTATGCCTTATAACAAAATACTCGTTTGAATTTATAAGTTAAAAAATCGCACATTAATATTACAGCCTCTTCATTATAGTCAGCATTGATGTTTCTATTGAAACCTTCCCATGTATTGTAAATACTGATGGAATAAGCTATCTTTATGTGTAAATACATTTAAGAAAAGATTTTTTAAAATATTAATTTCCGTTGTTTAAATGTTGTTCTGAAATAAGGCTTGCCAGCTCGGCCCCAAGCATAAGATCGTGTTCATGACCAAATTTTTTTTTGCGAAGATAGCCATTTCGATCAATTAGGATTAATGTTGGTGTCCCTCCCATTTGGTACGCGGTCATTGTCATTGGATTCGGGCTTCCATCACTGGAAGGCATATCAATGCCGACTGGAAAGTCAATACGGTATTCATGCAAAAAAACACGTAACGATACCTCTTTCATAGCCTCATGGTTCTCAAAAACTGTATGCAGCCCGACAACAATAAGATCATTCGAATTAAACAAACGGTAAACTTTCTTCGCTTGGGGAATTGAATGTTCTACACATCCAGGACAGAGCATTTGAAATGCAAAAATGGCGATTACTTTTCCTTTAAGTTCCGCCAGAGATAATGTTTCGTTTGTATTTAACCAGGTTTGAATGCGCAGTTCTGGTGCTTTTTTAAGCGTCGCCTGCATAATAATCACCTCTTTTAATAGGAGGCATAACTGAAAGCCGGATTATGCCTTTGCCAATCGAAAAGCCTGTTTAACTTGTCCGGTTAATGATGGATCTTGAGAGGCCACATCAAAAACACTACAACACACAATAGTGACGCGTGGGTACTTTCATTAATCCACAGCTCAGATGTGACACCATAAAAGGAAACACCCTTTAACGCCCTTATATTTCGAAATGGCACCAGTACGAACACGTCTGTTTTACCGATAACAGAGAAATATCTGGGGCTATCTATTTATCAATTATTCAATCTTGCCGGGAAACGATAAATCTCCGGAGGCAACATCAAAGACATTTACAACACAAAACAACGGTGCGTGCGCACTTTCATTAATACGAAGACCGGAAGTTACTCCATCGAAAGCGATACCTTTCAGCTCTTTTGCATTTCGAAATGGCACTCGAACCAGTACTTGCTTGCCGTCAATCACAGGAGAATATCCTGGGCTGTCAATCAGAAGGGGTAGGCCTGGCCAGGTTAGTGGCAATTTAGGTGTCGCTCCGGCAGGGATATCTTGTACTTTCAAAGCACCTTTGCCGCAAACATCATCCGGCACCAAAACAACCCAATGGGAATGCCATACGGTGCCGTCATTTTCTAAATCACCATCGCCATTTTCATCAAATAGGGGTGTATCGTCGAAGTCAGGGTGAGATGCTATGACCATTGCTAGGATGCCCTGATTTTTGTCAAAACCAACAGCAGAGCTATCAATTTTGGTCGGCCATACATATGAGAATGCTTCGCTGCCTTCCAGTTTACCAATGGGTGTTGGCTTCGATTGGCCTGCCTTGTTGCTGACACGCATTTTAAATATCAACCAATTATCGCCGGCCTCAATATTTGCATGAACAATATCAAACTCCGCGAGCTTGGCATTTCCTTTTTTGGCATTTATCCCGCCATTATTTGCAATGGTTTGTGTAGTTGAAAGGCTAGTAAATAGAAAGATTAAAAAAATAGGCGTAATTAATGCCTTTTTCATGGTAATTACTCCTTTGCAGTCAGTTCCTGGAGTCGAATGACGAGGATTCAAAAGCGCTGTAAAAATCTATACACCAGGCTATTTGCGCTCAAATTTTACACGGATTCTTCACACTGATTATGTTAATATTACTCGATATAACGATCAGTAGTAGCTACATTGGTGTGCCTTGTAATGTCTCTGAGATGCTCCATGGGCTCCGCAATATACAAATATGGCACAATGAGTGGACAGTGCAACTCTCGAATATACGATGTTTTATTACAATTCATCGTTAACTATTTTGGACAATACATGACAAATGTCGAGCACTTGTCATTGAGTCTTTATTCTTATTTTTAACGATTACCAGCAGTGCCTAGTCAGTCGCGGTAGGCAGTAGTGCAAGGATCAGATGCAAAATCCAAATGGCGTCACTTTCTCTTCAAGGCTGCCAACTATTGCTCATGGATCTGAAATAATTAATATAATTTGGTATCAAAGCACGCATGAAATACGATGCCAGAAAACTTAGCCATGAAGAGCAGCATCTCATCCGAGAAATTGCCCTCCAGCGCGTATTTGATGAGGAGTCAGCAGCAGAAGTCATCCGTAGCTTGGGGCCAGGTAGCAGAACTATTTTTCCTTGGTTGAAAATTGCACGAAAAAGGCATCGATGCATTAGCACCTAAAACCAGGGTGGGTAAGTCAGATTGTGTCAGGCCTGATTCGGGATAAATTCAGTACTGACGAGTGTTGATTTCAATGTGGAAGTCTTTGTGCTCATAGCGCTTGTTATTGTATTGGGCTAATGGCGAGACAGATTTATCCTGTCAACAGTAGTACGACCAGTGCATGCGGGCCGTGAGCACCATATGCCAGGGTCTGCTGTATGTCAGCGGTCTTTGAGGGGCCTGAAACCAGAATGGCATTGGTGGGCATGGCCTGGCTCCAGGCTTGTCGCTGTATGGCCGATTGAAAGTCGGGAAAAAGACTCTTTTGTTCGACTAGGACCAAGTGTACGGGAGGCACCAGAGACATGCTTCTGGGCTCTACCGAATCTGGCCATAAGATGATTGAACCGGTTTCGGCAATGGCGCCTTGGGAAGTGGTTATGGCTGCGTCAATTTTGTTAAATAACGCCTGCTTAAATATTTCAATACTCTCTGGAAATTCTGAATATTTGGGGGCATCTGCAGTTGGCAGCATATGCCGGGTGCGCTCGGAGGTGAGCAGGGTGGAAATCTTTTTCTCGATAAGGAGAGCGCTCAGAATTTGTGTGAGTGCTGAGCGGGCCGTGATAATCACCTCTGCGTGATTGCTCTCCAGGGCTTGGACAAACTGCTCTGTCATAAACTCTGTTGATGGCTCTGCTGGAGATTGCGCGGGGCGGGCGAAAGCGTGTTTTGCGCTCAGGGGTGTTCGATTTAACCGGGCGAGGATGTTCTGCTTGGCCGAATTCATGAGTGAATCCTGTTTTTAAGTCGCTCGTGAAGGGGCTTTGATGCGGGCTTGGGTAGCGTCCGGCTCTGTGTCCAGCCGTTTTTCCAATTGGGTATTAGCTGGCGGCCGCGCGTTACTGCCCAACTGGTCGTGCGATAGAGTGCAGGTCTTGAGCAGATGCCGGCCCACACCCTCCACAACAAAGCCTCAAGCCGCCGGCGCGCACTGCCTTCCCCGTGCATCACAACCGGTTCTGTTCGGTCTGAATGTTCAGTTTTGACCCGTAGCGAGGGCTTGTTGGACTCAACCCTCAGTCGCTGTAGAAGTTTTGGAATGGGTATTTTGACAGGGCAGACTTCTTCGCAGGCGCCGCAGAGGGACGATGCTGTGGGCAGGTCCTTGGTCTGTTCCAGGCCAAGCTGATGCGGAGTGAAAATCTGGCCAATTGGGCCAGGGTAAACGGTGCCGTAGGCATGACCGCCAATGCGCGTATACACCGGGCAGTAATTCATGCAGGCGCCGCAGCGAATACACTGCAGGGTTTTGCGAAGCTCGTCGTCGGCAAACGCCTGGCTGCGGCCATTGTCGAGCAGTACCAGATGCACTTCTTTCGGACCATCGCGCTCATCGTCCTGGCGTGGCCGGGTAATCATATTGACATAAGTGGTGATGGCCTGCCCGGTGGCTGAGCGCGTAAGCAGCTTAAGCAGTGGTGGTATATCGGCCAAAAATTCCACCACTTTTTCGATGCCGGTTACTGCAATATGCAGGTTGGGGACGGTTGTGGTCATTCGGCCATTGCCTTCGTTTTCAACCAGGCAGAGGGTACCGGTTTCGGCGATTGCAAAGTTGACGCCGCTAATGCCAACGTCTGCGCCATAAAAGTGCTGCCTAAGCTGTTCCCTGCCAGTATTGATTAAGCGGTCAACATCGGTGGTGTAATTGACGTTGGGTATTTTGTCGGCAAACAGGTGCCCGATCTGCTCGGCATTTTTGTGTATGGCCGGCATGATGATATGCGAAGGGATTTCTTTTGCCAGCTGGACAATGTATTCGCCCATATCGGATTCAATACAATCGATGCCGAATTGATGCAAGTGGTCGGTGAGTCCTATTTCCTCGGTGACCATGGATTTTCCCTTAACTGCGCTGCGACCACCGCGATCGGTGATGAGTTGCTGCACGATTTGATTGGCTTGTTGTGCGGTCTCGGCCCAGTGTACCTGTATACCATTGCTGTGGCATTGTTGCTCCAGTTGCTCAAGCAGTTGTGGCAACTTTTGCAGGCAACGCTGTTTAATCGCTTCCCCCTGGGCACTGAGCTGCTCGAAATCTTCCCGGTCGGGAAATGCCGCTCGGCGTTTGTTGCGCAAGAAATCCATGGCGCCGCGGAAATTTGAGCGGATGGTATTATCCTGCAGCGCTTGATGTGCGTTGTGCTTAAAGTTCCGAGGTGAATTATGCATTGTCAATGGGCTCTGGTTCTGCCTGTGTGCGCTGAAGTAAGTAGCTGGCCAAATGGATACCGCGTAGAGTTTGCTGTTGGTGTTCGAACGCACCATTGAGGTTGAGCATACAGCCCCAGTCGGCACTGACGTAGAGGTCGATGTCAGCTTCGCGCAAGTGCCGCGTCTTGTCTTCGAGCATAGCGCTGGAAATATCGGCGTGCTTGACAGAAAAGCTGCCGCCAAAACCGCAGCATTCACTTTCGTAAGCCTGTTCGACCAACACAACATTGTTCAGTTGGTGCAACAACTGAACACCGGGTTCTCTAATGCCCATTTCTCTGCGTCCTGCGCAGGAGGTGTGCAGGGCGACGCGCTCGGGGTGGCCATTATCCTCCAACTTGATTTTCAGTACATGAACCAGAAACTCCGAGAACTCATAGATCCGCTCTGAAAAGGCTGCCACTTCAGGGCTGTCGGGCAGTAGCGTGGGATAGTGTTTTCTCAGCATGCCGCCACAAGACCCGGACAGTACAACGATGGGCCAGGGCTGGGGAAATTGCGCTATTTGGTGGATGGCGACTTGTTGGGCTTGTTCGGCGTAGCCCGAGTTGTATGCAGGTTGCCCACAGCAGGTTTGACCCTGGGGATAAATGATCTCAATGCCCTCGCGCTCTAGGAGCGCAATGGCATCCAACCCGGATTGTGGTGCAAAGTTATCAACCAGACAGGTCGCGTACAGATAGACTTTTTTCGGTTTGGACGGGTAGTGCTTGATGGCTGTTTGCATAGCAGGCCTCAATCGATGCTGAGCTCAATGGGCTCAGCCGCTGTGGATACAGGGGTGAATGCAGAGTAATCACTGTGATATTGGGTGTATATAGAAAATAGATTATTATATTGTTTCCAAAAAATTATTAATCGATACCAATATGCCGTCAGCCAGTGATCTCGC
The DNA here is from genome assembly GCF_047289955.1 of Microbulbifer jejuensis. Classification (NCBI taxonomy): domain Bacteria; kingdom Pseudomonadati; phylum Pseudomonadota; class Gammaproteobacteria; order Cellvibrionales; family Microbulbiferaceae; genus Microbulbifer; species Microbulbifer jejuensis. The sequence goes on along the minus strand of NZ_JBLBUB010000035.1, from coordinate 33,298 downwards.
ACTTTTTGGCCTGCTTGTGGAGGCAGGCGCTTTTCATCAGGCTGCAAAAACCGCCGGTATGTCGGCGCCGGGCTTTAGTAAGCGTATTTCCAAGCTTGAGTCCGAGCTCAAAACCCAGCTGGTTTATCGCAGCACCCGAAGCCTGAGCTTAACTGAGGCGGGAAAGCGTCTGTGGGAGCACGCCAGAATCATTAATTTACGTTTTGACCGGGCACTGGCGGAAGTGTCCGAGTACAACGCCGAGCCCAGGGGGGAGGTGTGCATTAGTGTACCGACGATTTCGGGGGATATCCTTCTGGCCGATACAATCTCTGATTTTTGCGAGAAATACCCCAGGATCAGAGTCGATTTAAGGCTGGATAATAATTACGTTGACCTGATTCGCGATGGTGTCGATATTGCCATTCGCACCGGGCAGCTGCAGGACTCCAGTCTCAAGGCGCGCTTGTTGATTGAATCCGATTGGGTTGTTTGCGCATCAGAGGGTTATTTACAGCGGCACGGAGCGCCGGACTCGCCTCAACAGTTGCTGGATCACAACTGCCTTATCTACAGCCTGCAGGATGGTGGGGCTAAAAACTGGCTGTTTAAAGGGAGAGAGGGGCGCTATAGCCTGGCGGTGGGCGGGAGTCTTGAGAGCAATAATGGCATGGTGCTGAAGAGGTCAGCCCTGCGGGGGCACGGCATCATCTATGTGCCCAGGTGTCTGGTGCATCGAGAGCTTTGCAATGCAACCCTGAAGCAGCTGTTCAAGCACCAGACCGATAAGCGCCAGGGAGTTTACGCGGTTTCCCCCTTTTCAAAGGTGCAGTCACTGCCGGTCAGGCTGCTGATAGATCATACAGAAGCGGCCTATGGCAGCTATGCCGATTGGTTTCAGGATACCTGAGCGTCTCAAGTGTAAGTTTGTGAAAGTGCTGATGGGTTGTTAAGATTTCCTTTTGATCGCGATAGAGATTCCATGTTTGACACCATTCAGCGGCGCCAAAAAATCGTCGAAGAAATCCAGCAACAGGGGCAGGTACGTGTCGAGGCCCTGTCCAAGCGTTTTGCGGTATCCTCGGTGACCATACGCGGTGATCTCAATGAGCTGGATCGCCGCGGCCTGTTGGTGCGCTCCCGCGGAGGGGCGGTGGCCTCAACGCCGCTGGCCAAAGAGCTGTCGATGAATGATCGCTATCGGCAAAATCTTACGCTGAAGCAGAAAATTGGCAAGCTGGCGGCGAGTTTGATTGGCAATGGCGAGCGTGTGATTCTCGATTCTGGCAGCACCGCCGAAGAGGTGGCGCGCCACTTACATAAGCATCAGAACCTGCAGGTGATGACCAGTGGCCTGAATGTGGCTACCCGTCTGGCAGAAATCGATGCTGTCGCCCTGATGCTATGTGGCGGTAACCTGAGACACAAGACCCAGTCATTTTATGGTCCCCTGGCTGAGGCGAGCCTGAAGAACCTGCGTTTCGACAAGTTTATCCTGGGGGTAGACGGCTTTGATCTGGAAGCGATTACCACCCACTTTGAGCCGGAGGCGTGCCTCAATCGGCTGATGTGTGACGCGGCCAATGAGGTTATTGCCGTGACGGATTCGAGCAAGTTCGGCCGCAAGGGCCTGCATCTGATCTGTCAGCTGTCCAGATTGACCGCTGTGGTGACCGATAGTGCTCTGCCAGAAGACTATGCCGTGCGCTTAGCCCAGGCTGACGTGACCGTACACTTGATTAATGCCGGACCCGATCAGGTTTAATCCAGCAGTTGTACTGGCCTCGGTGGTGCCTCAACGCTCTTTAATGACTTAATTCCGCTCAGTGGCCTGGGCGAAATTTTTTCATCTATAGACTTTCGTTTGCTTTCGAATGTATTATTTGAAAGATGTCGAAACTTCTGTTTTGCCTGACAAATCCAGCCGGTGTTTTTATAACTTCTAATAATGAGTGCCAACCCATGTTGATAAATACCCGTTCATCCAGCCTTTTACCGATGCTGATCATTGGCATTTTGTTTTTTACCTTTGGCTTTGTGACCTGGTTAAATGGCTCTTTAATCCCCTTTCTGCAGATTGCCTGTGAGCTGAGTCATACCGAAGCCTACCTTGTCACTATGGCGTTTTACATCGCCTACACAATCATGGCACTGCCTATGTCCATGGTGCTGCGTCGCACAGGCTACAAAAATGGCATGGTATTGGGATTGTTGGTGATGATGGTGGGCAGCTTGATTTTTATACCCGCCGCCCTGAGTCGTACTTACAGTGTATTTTTGATGGGGCTGATGGTTCTGGGTACCGGCCTGACGATCTTACAGACAGCCGCCAACCCTTACATTGTGGTGATTGGCCCACGTGAAACCGCGGCGGTCCGTATTAGTATGATGGGCGTGTTAAACAAGCTGGCTGGTGTGGTGGCCCCCCTGGTCTTTACCGCCTGGGTGTTGAGTGATATTTCTCAGTTCTCTGAAGGCGCTCTGGCCGCTATGAGCGTCAGCGATAAGACCGAGGCCCTGGTGGATTTGTCATCTCGATTGATGACACCTTATGCCATTATGGCGATGCTGCTGCTATTGCTGGCTGCATTCGTGAAGTTCTCTCCTCTGCCTGAACCCGACCTGGGTGAAGAATCAACCGAGAGCGGCATATCCCGTTCGATCCTGTCGCATCCGCAACTGATGCTGGGTGTGGCGGCTCTGTTTTGTTATGTCGGTGCTGAAGTGATTGCGGGGGATACGATCGGATTATTTGGCAAGGGTCTGGGGGTCAATAACTTTGGCCAGCTGACCTCTTACACCATGGGCTTCATGGTGTTGGGGTATCTGATCGGGATGTTGCTCATCCCTCGCTGGATCAGCCAGTCGAAAGCGTTAATGGTCTCGGCGGCCCTGGGGATTGTGTTGAGTGTGTTGATCTACACTGCCAGCCCGGACAATTATGGTGTTTGGAGCAGTCTGTTGCTGTGGACCGGTGTGCAGGGTATTCCCAATGTGGTTTTGTATGTGGCGCTTTTTGGTTTGGCCAATGCGCTGGTTTGGCCCGCCATTTGGCCCATGGCGCTGGAAGGGCTGGACGCTAAAGAGACCAGTACCGGCTCGGCACTGTTGATCATGGCAATCGCAGGCGGAGCACTTTTACCGATGCTTTACGGTTTGGTGGCCGACATACTACAGGACAGTCAAACGTCCTATCTACTGATGATTCCCTGTTACCTATTTATCCTATTCTACGCTTTTAAAGGCCACAAACTGCGTCAGTGGTGATTGTGTAAACAACGTCGGGCAGGATTTTGCCATGCAAAAAATTCTGGATATTGCTTCCGATAACCGGCGCGGTTTAGCGCGCGGAATTTATGCTATCTGCACTGCGCACCCGTTGGTTCTCAAGGCGGCACTGCTACAAGGGCTCAAGGACAATACGCCGGTATTGATCGAAGCAACCGCCAATCAAGTGAATCAGTTTGGCGGTTATACGGGCATGCAGCCTGCAGATTTCATCCCTTTCGTCAACGCGATTGCCGAAACCGTCGGCTTTGACCGGCAGCAAATCATTTTTGGGGGCGATCACCTGGGGCCGGTATGCTGGGTGTCGGAGCCCGCCGAGCAGGCGATGGCGAAAGCCAAGGATCTTATTCGTGCTTATGTGGCCGCAGGTTTTAAAAAAATCCATTTGGATACCAGTATGCGCTGTGCAGATGATACCGGGCCACTCACCGACGCCACTGTCGCGGAGCGCGCCGCCGCACTGTGTGCGGTGGCTGAGAAAACGGCACTGGCGGTTTTTGGTTGCGCGGAGCTGGTCTATGTTGTGGGAACCGAAGTGCCGCCTCCAGGCGGCGCGGCAGAAGCCATTGACGATCTGCAGGTAACCGCCTGCGAGGACGTGCTCGCAACTGTTGAGGCGCATCGGAAAGCTTTTTTTCAGCGGGATTTGTCTCAGGCTTGGGAACGGGTTGTGGGGCTGGTGGTACAGCCGGGGGTTGAGTTTGATCACACCTCGGTACACGACTATCGCCGGGATGACGCTAAAGATTTATCCGCTCTGCTTTCAAAAATCCCCAATCTGGTTTATGAGGCACACTCGACCGATTACCAGCCGGCAAAAGCCTACACGCACTTGATTGTCGACCACTTTGCCATTCTCAAAGTCGGCCCACAGTTGACTTATGCACTGCGCGAAGCGCTATTTTCCTTAAGTCATATTGAGGATGAGCTTATTACAAAAGAGAAGTGCTCAGGCCTGCGTCAGGTCTGTGAAGACATCATGTTGGCATCACCCGAGCACTGGGCAAACTACTATCCGAAGCAGGAGTCTCAGGGGCGCCTTTACCGGCGTTACAGCTACAGTGATCGTATTCGTTACTATTGGGTGAAGCCTGAAATTGAACAGGCGGTTACCTGCCTTATGAATAATTTAACCGAATCGTCCATACCGGAGCCTTTGCTTGCGCAGTATCTCCCGCAAGAATATCAAGCCGTGCGTTCGAAAGTGCTGAAGCCAACTGCGCAAGCGTTAGTTCTTTTTCATATTATGCAAGTGATCGATGTCTACGCCAAAGCTTGCTGGAAGCAAGAGGTTTAGCGATGTCTGAGTATTTATTAAATTATCCAGCGGCTGTGTTGGAAAAGGCTAACAGCTATTGGACAGCAAAAGAAATTGATCAGCAGCCCCGTGTATGGCGCGAAGCGGCACAAAATATCGTAGATCAGCGAAGCGCAATTGAAGATTTTCTCGTACCAATTGTGGCGGATGCCGGGCTGAAAATTATTTTACTGGGGGCCGGAAGCTCTTCGTTTATTGGTGAAGCGATTGCTCCCCACTTGCGCCAAAGTTTGAAGCGACGTGTGGAAGCCATCAAAACCACTGATATCCTGGCGGCTCCGGAATTGTATTTAGAGGCGCAAACTCCGACACTGGCAATTTCGTTTGCCCGCTCGGGCGATAGTCCGGAAAGCCTTGCCGCCGTGGCGTTGGTGAATCAGATTGTCGAGCAGCACTTCCATTTGGTGTTGACATGCAATCCTGATGGCAGTCTGGCCAAAGTCTGTGCCGAGCGAGGGCAGGACCACATGCACTGCCTGTTGATGCCTGAAGGCACCAATGACCGCAGCTTTGCCATGACCAGCAGCTATTCCTCTATGATTGTTTCCTGTCTCTGTGTGTTCGGAGCTTGTTCAAGCTGGGTTGAGCAGGCGGCTCAAATGACCGAGCGCTTATTGGCGCAAGAGCTCGACCATATTCAGACGCTGGCGCAGCGGCCCTTTAATCGCCTGGTGATTTTGGGGGCTGGGTCACTGCTGGGGTGCGCTCAGGAATCCGCGCTTAAAATGCTGGAATTAAGTGCTGGCCAAGTGGTGCCAATGCATGACTCACCATTGGGTTTTCGCCATGGTCCTAAATCCGTGGTTGATAAAAACACGCTGATTGTGCATTTTCACTCTGCCAATGCTTATACTGAACTCTACGACCGGGATCTTTTTGCAGAGCTAAATCGCGATGACAAGGCGCTATCCATTATTGGACTGTCGGCGGATCATTTTCAGTTGGATAGTAAATCGAGCGCTATGATAGACGATATCTGGCTTGGTTTGGTGTACGTTGTTTTCTGTCAGGTGTTGGGATTCTACAAGGCGATTAATCTGGGGATTGGTGCTGACAATCCGTGCCCCTCCGGTGAAGTGAATCGGGTTGTACAAGGCGTGAGTTTGTATCCTTATGGATCACAGGCCGAATAATCACTGCTGAAGACGGGCTCAAGGGTCTGAAGGTGTAACATAGTGGGGGTGAGCGGGGTGAATAATGCTATACGGTATTGATGTCGGTGGAACGAAAATCGAAATAGCCATTTTTGATGAGAATCTAAAGCGTCAAGACGGCTGGCGAGTCGACACCCCGAAAGACTGCTATCGCGATTTTATTGACGCAATTATTTCTCTGATTGCACAGGCTGACCAGCGCGTGGAGCAGCCGGCAAAGGCCATCGGTATTGGCATGATCGGCATCGTTGACGATAACGGCAACTGTGTCTCTTCCAACTTGCCCTGTGTGAATGGTATGTCTTTGGTTGAAGACCTGACGCGCTCACTGGTGCGGCCTGTGGCCATAGACAGCGACATGAATACTTTTGCTCTTTCTGAGTCCCTGGGCGGCGCTGGGGCGGGTATTGACATGGTATTAGGCGCGATTGTGGGGACCGGTACCGGCAGTGGTCTGGTGGTTAAAGAGCAAATATACAAAGGCCGGTCGGGCATCGCGGGTGAGTGGGGGCATGTGCCTATTTCGGCAACATTGGTACAGCGCTACCAGCTGCCTCTGCGCGCTTGTGGTTGCGGCGGTTTCGGTTGTGCCGAGACCTATATTGCCGGCCCTGGGCTGTTGTGGCTCGGTCAGCATTGCGGAGGACAATTTGTCGATAACCCAGAGTTGATTGCGGCGCTGCGTGGAGGGGATGAGCGGGCTGAAAAAGCTTTTGCTATTTATCTTGATTGCCTGGCGGGTAGCCTCGCCCAAGCCATTTTGCACTACGATCCGGGTGTGATAGTGATCGGTGGGGGCGTGTCCAATATCCGTGAAATTTTCCATCGACTGCCGGCTTTAATTGAAGCGCACCTATTGCCCGGAATGTCTGTTCCAGCGTTAAAGCGCCCTCGATTTGGTGATGCCAGCGGTGTTCGCGGTGCCGCCATCATGGCTCAGCAGCTCTGTCAGAAGACGGCGAGGTGACACAGTGAAAAAGCACCTGTGAACAGCCGAGTGTTTACCGGTGTTCACTGGTTGGATCAGTATGTCCTAGTGATCGAAAGCCCAAATTAACCTGGATTGACGGTGTGAGGGGGTACTGTAATGATGAGTCCCAATACGGGGCTGGTGTTATTCCGGTTTATAGCCAAGCTGTAGAGAAATACTGTGCGCGGCGGCTGATAGCATCTCTTTCACTTGATCAAAGGTGGGGTGTGGGGCGTTATCCAGGCGCTCAAGGTAAGGGACTGTGATCGCAGCCAGGACTTCGCTGGTATAGCCAAAAACCGGGTAGCTGATATCCCTTACCCCACTGACCTGCTGACTCTGCTTGCTTTCATAGCCCTGCTCGCGCACTTTTTTTAATCTCGCCATTAGCGCTGACTTTTTGAAGCTATCGCCGGCGCGTTCCTGCAGCATTTGCTTGAGCATGTCATCCTCGGCAAAGGCCATCAAAACATGGCCGGAGCAGGTGTCGACCAGGTCTATTTCACTGCCCAACTTTACTCGGAAACCAAGATCCATCTGGCTGTCACGCTGACCAATGACCAAGACTTTACCACGGTGATAAACGCTGAGATGGCAGGACTGCTCGATGGCGGGGGCCAACTTTTGCATGATCGGCAGGCTGGCACCAGTCAGCCGTTTAACCAGTGAATGCTGATGAGACAGCTCAAACAACTTCATGGTTAATACATAGGTGTCTCGTCCGGACTCGGTACTGAGGTAACCGCGTCGATCAAGCACGGCGAGCATGCGAAAAATTTCACTGGTGGAGCGCGACAGTTTGGTGGCTATTTCACTGAGGGTTAAACCAGACTCTTCACCGCTGAGCAGCTCGATGATGTCCAGCCCTTTTTCCAGCGCTGGCGCCGTGTAGGGGGTTTTAGCCTTCTTTTTGTCCTTTTCTTCAGGGACTTTTGTCACGGAAATCTGGCACTCCTGGACTCTGTTTGTGATTGCGCTACTTTCAGCTGCGAAGTGTAGCACAACTGATCTGGGGCTATAAAGGAAGCGGCTTTGGACACACTCACCCATGGAGGTGTTTGGCTCGGTAGCCATAGATGGCAATAACCACAAAGCAAATCAACGGCAGTGCAAATGAAGCTTGAGCGCCGCTCAGAAAATCCAGCGACCAGCGATCAATGACACTGGCTTGCAGCATCGGCAGAAAAGTGCCGCCGACGATGGCCATAACCAGTCCTGCAGCACCGATCTTGGCATCGTCTCCATGCAGCGTTTTAAGTGCGATACCGTAAATGGTTGGAAACATTAATGACATGCATCCTGAAATGGCGACCAGGCAGTAAAGTCCGTCAATGCCACCGATAAAAATGGTGCCCAAGCTGAGGAGCATCCCGCCAGATGAAAGAATTATTAACAGAAAACCAGGGCTGACGAACTTGAGTAAAAAAGTACAGATAAACCGACTGATGCAGAAGAGAACCATGGCGGCTATGTTGTACTGTTGGGCGAGAATCTGTGCCTCCTTTTCTGCCATACCTTCAGAGATAAAGACCTCGGTACCGTAATGAATGATGAAAGTCCAGCACATGATTTGCGCACCGACATAAAACATCTGTGCGATAACACCCTCAACATAGCGTGTCGAGGTTACCAGGCGCGCTAAAATGGCCTTCAGACTGGCATTGTCGCTGCTGGCGGTGGGGTTGCCAGGCATAGCGCGCAAACTGATGATGACAAAGAGAACCGCCAGCACTAAACCGATCGCGATGTAGGGGGTGCTGACCACAGTGAGGTCGGCAGCTTTTACGGCTTCAAACTCCTCCAGAGGGAGGGCTTCCCGGGCGGATTTACTGCGAGCATCCAGGTTGGCCAGAATGAACTGCGATGCTGTGTACATGCCCAGCAGAGAGCCGAGAGGATTAAATGCCTGAGCCAGATTCAGACGCCGAGTGGCTGTTTCTGAGGGACCCATGGAAAGAATGTAAGGGTTGGCTGTGGTTTCAAGGAAAGCCAATCCGCAGGTTAAGACAAAGTAGGCGAGCAAAAAAGGATAAAACTCTCCGATTTGGCTGGCGGGCACGAACAGCAGGCCCCCCAGTGCATAGAGTCCAAGCCCCATTAAAATGCCGGCTTTGTAAGAAAATCGACGGATAAACAGCGCCGCGGGAATGGCCATAGCGCCGTAGCCGCTGTAGAAGGCAACTTGTACCAGCGTGGCTTCAGTGGTGCCGGTCAGGAAAATCTTCTCGAACGCCGCGACCATGGGATTAGTGATATCATTGGCGAAGCCCCACAGAGAAAAACAGCAGGTGACCAGAATAAACGGAATCAGCAGGGCCTTTGGAATCAGGGCATTTTTTTGCGGGCTCGCTGTGTGAGCCGCTCGGGCGGGAATATCTGCCGAACTTGTGTCTGCGATCGTCATTGGATGTTCCTGAGTTATTATTATGAATCAGCGTGCGAAAAGCTTGCTGTTGCTCAGTGTAACAGCCTGCCTGTTGTCGATGTTTAGGGGGTGGCAATCACTGTCTGGTGCTGTTCCCCGAGTCCTTCGATACCCAGCGACATGGTGTCATTGGCTTTCAGATAAATGGGTGGATTAAAGCCGAGGCCCACGCCTGGCGGTGTGCCGGTAGAGATGACATCTCCCGGTTGCAGGCTCATAAACTGGCTGAGGAAGCTGACGATATAGGCGGGTTTGAAGATCATGGTTTTGGTGTTGCCGGTCTGGCGTCTGATACCGTTGACGTCCAGCCACATGGACAGATTGCCAACATCGCTGATTTCCTCCTTGGTGACAAGCCAGGGGCCAAGGGGACCGAAAGTGTCACAGCCCTTGCCCAAATCCCACTGTCCGCTGCGCTCAAGCTGAAACTGGCGTTCGGAAATATCATTGATAACGCAGTAGCCGGCAATCGCTTCCTCAGCAACTGTCTCATCGGCATAGGCGACCGCTTTGCCAATTACTATGCCCAGCTCAACTTCCCAGTCGGTTTTTTCACTGCCCTTGGGGATCATAACATCGTCATTGGGACCGCAAATGGCGCTGGTGAACTTTGAAAAAACCACGGGCTCTTCGGGAACTTCAGTACCGGTTTCTGCCGCGTGATCGGCATAGTTCAATCCGATGCATAAAAATTTCCCGACATTGTTTACGCAGGCACCGTAACGCACTTTTTGACCAACCAGGGGCAGGGTACTTGGATCCAAGTCCATCAGCGTTTGGAGCTTGTCCCCAGCCAGTAAGTCCCCATCAATATCGTCAACGAACTTTGACAGATCGCGTATATTGCCATCACTGTCCAGCATACCGGGTTTTTCGTGATTTTTTTTCCCGTAGCGTAAAAGTTTCAAGGTTGTATCCTCGCTATCTTTCAATCAATGTTGCGCAAGTGCCCGTGCATATCTGTAACGTTAAATGCTCCAACCACCATCGACCATATTGATGGACCCGGTGGTGTAGCTGGATTCGTCCGAGGCCAGGTAGAGGACGAGTGACGCAATTTCATCGGCTTGGCCGAGGCGCCCCATGGGTTGTCGGGCCTCAAAGTCTTTGCGCGCCTGGGCGGGATCTGCAAAGGCATTTAGCCTGTCCTGTAGCGACGGCGTGTCCACAGTGCCCGGGCAGACCGCATTACAGCGTATTCCCTGGGTGACGAAATCAGCGGCGATCGACTTGGTCAGACCAATGACTGCGGCTTTGGTTGTGGTGTACGCAAAGCGATTGGGAACACCCTTAATACTGGAGGCAACTGAAGACATGTTGATAATACTGCCTTTCTGCTGGGCCAGCATGCCGGGGAGAAAACTTTTTATCATTTGAAAAAAAGATTTTACATTGAGATCAAAAGAGAAACTCCAGTCCTGCTCGTCACATTCGAGAATCGTGCCGTTGTGCACAAATCCGGCGCAGTTGAACAGTATATCGATGTTACCGATTCTCCCTGAAAATTGCGCGATGGCCGCGACATCGGTAACGTCGAGCACACAGGTGTGAATGGATGGGTGTTCTGCACTGAGCGCTTCCAGCGCTGAAGCATTGATGTCCGTTGCCCACACAGTGGCGCCCTCGGAAAGGAATCGGATAGCTGTTTCTCGCCCAATGCCCGCACCAGCGGCGGTAATGACGGCTGTTTTGTGACTCAGTCTCAGGTTCATGCGTTGTCTCTATTTAATGACTTGGTAGGCAGGCAGGGCCTATGGCATCAAATTTTTTGTAGGTCAGGATAAATTCCTGGTGACCAAGGGTTTCGGACAGGCTGGCTTGTCCCTGGGAAACAGCAATGGTTTTTTGGTAAATCTCTTCGCCTACTTCATCCAGGGAAGCTTCGCCTAAAATAATTTTTCCGGCATTAATATCCATGTCATCACTGAGCTGAGCGAAGGTCTCCGGGTTACTGCAGACCTTGATCACCGGAGAAATGGCAGAGCCAACCACAGAACCGCGACCGGTGGTAAAGAGTGTGATGTGAGCGCCGCTGGCAATCATTTCCACAATTTCAGCGTTGTCTGAAATATTGGGAAAGCCGAAAGTTGGTTCGCCATCGGGAACCACGTCCATCAGATACAGGCCACCGTTTGGGGGTATATCTCCGGGTTTAATCATTCCGCTTATTTGCGCCGATCCCGATTTCATGTAAGCGCCTATGGATTTTTCCTCAATGGTGGTAAGGCCACCATCGGCATTACCGGGGGCAAAACTGCCATAGCCCATCTTGCTGTAATAGCGCTCGGCTTTATTGACAGAGGCTTGAATTTCCGCACCTAATTCTGGGGTGATAGAGCGCTCGGCCATGATGTGTTCACAGCCAATCAATTCACCGGTCTCTTCAAAAATACAGGTGGCACCTTGATCGACCAGCTTGTCAAAGCTTCTGCCCACTGCTGGATTGGCGGAAATGCCACTGGTTCCGTCTGATCCACCACAGATGGTGGCGACAATCAATTCATTGATGCCCATAGGAACCTGGGGCTGTGTCGCTATCTGTGCCTGTGTGGATAACACCCAGTCCAAGCCCTGATCAATACTGGACCGCGTGCCGCCTGCTTTCTGGATGACCAGGGTTTTTACCGGTCGGCCGCTGCCATCAATTTCCTCGTGCAGGGTGTTGCGGTTAAAGCCTTCGCAGCCCAAAGACACCAGTAGAGCAGCACCCACATTGGGGTGTGTGCACAGGCGCTTCATAAGCTTTAGGGCGTAATCATTAGGAAAACAGCCGGGAAACCCAATCAGTTGTATGTCGGTGTGATTGGCACCTTCGACAATGCGGCGGGCCACGTGGTGTGCGCACTCCACTAGGTAGGCGACGACAACAACATTGCGGATACCTTTGCGTCCATCTTTTCTGGGGTAACCAAGTATCTCTGTCATATTTTACCTTGAACCGCATGTCTATCGTGAGAGGGAATGTAATCACTCTTGATATTGTGCATGTGAACATGTTGGCCGAGTGCAATCTCCACTGTGGCCGAGCCTATCGGCATGCCACAGCGAACAATCTTTTCCCCCTTGGTGATCGCTTGGCGTGCCACCTTGTGGCCAACGCCAATGGCGGTTGATAATTGCATTTCGGTGCCGTTTATCATTACCACTTCATTCGCTTTAATTGGCCGGCAGCAGATGAGTACATTGTCTTCATCACTTAAAGCAATCAGTCGTTTGTCCTGGGCTGTCGTTGTGTTCATGAATGCCATCAGTTTGTTGTGTTTAAGCAAAAAGGTGCGTCTTAACAGCGGGTCTTTTTCCCGAGCTGTCAAATGGTAGAGTGGCGCTTGTGCAGCCGATAAAAGTGCTGGGCACTTGTGCCCATGATGGCGGCCTGATCGTCAGCGGGCAGCGGGGCAATAAAAGTTTGTACTATCGATTGCCAGTGCGCGTAGTCGGAGGCAAGATTGAGCACTGGCCAATCGCTGCCCCACATCAGTCTCTGCGGGCCAAAGCAAGCCAGCAGGTGTTGCATGTAGGGCTGAATTTCTGCACGGCTGGCGCTGTGATTCGCTTCGGTGAGCAGGCCAGACAGCTTGCAATAGGCGTTGGTATCTTTGGCGATGCGGCTTATATTCTCGGCCCAGGGATCAAATTCTCCTGCGGCAATATCGGGTTTTGCGCCGTGATCAATGACGACGCTTAAGCTTGGATAGCGCAACATCAGGGTGTGCAGGTTGTCCAGGTGCTCCGGTTTGACCAGAGCATCAAAACTCAGATTTTCCCTGAGCAAAATTTGAAATGCTGGATCGAGTTCGGGCTTTAACATCCAGTTGCGGTCGTTAATATCTTGCAGCATCGGGCGAACTCCCAAAAACCTGGGTTGCTGACTCAGCTTTTGAAGATCCGCCTGGCCCGCGGGGGTATCCATCGCCACCCAGCCAACGACGCCGGCAATAAACGCATTTTCATCGGCCAAACTGAGCAGGTATTGCGTTTCTGCCAGTTTATCTGTGGCCTGTACCAGAATGGTTTGATCAATGTCACTGGCTTGCAGATGGCCTCTGATATCGTCGGGTAAAAAATCGCGATACAGTGCTTCAAAGCTGGGGCCCAGCCAGTCGTAATCCCCGCGGCTTAGCAGCCAAAAGTGCTGATGGCTATCTATCCGCATCGTAATTTCTCACCCGGTACTGGAGCGAATTCGCCGATTGCCCCACAAGATTTAAGCTCTGCCCAAAATTCGCCGGGGATCGTGTAACTCAACAGGTCAATGCTCTGTTGAATTTGCTCCGCTGAGCACATTCCGGGAATGACACTGCACACAGCCGGGTGCGCGAGAGGAAACTGAAGGGCCGCCGCAGGCAATGGCACTTGAAAGTGGCGGCAGACGGCTTCTATCCGTTCAACGCTTTGAATGACCTCAGCGGGGGCTGGCTGGTAGTTGTAATTGGGGGCGGCATTGGTTTGAGTGCCGCTGGCGAGGATACCCGAATTAAAAGGGCCGCCGATAATAACGGCGCTGTTGCGCTCGACACACTTGGGTAAAAAGCTCGTCAGTGCGCCTTGCTCCAGGAGCGTGTAACGCCCCGCTAACAGGAAACAGTCAAACTCCCCGTGCGCCATAGCGGCTTCACAGACCTGATATTCATTAACGCCCATGCCAATGGCTTTAATACGGCCATCGCGTCGAAGCGCATCCAGCGCTTTGTAGCCACTGGTCATGCAAGTGTGAAAGTGCTGTCGGTGGTGGGCCCCGTGGGTTGCCTGGCCCAGGTCGTGGATCAGCAGTACATCGATACGGTCAAGCCCCAGGCGTTGCAGGCTGTGTTCAAAGGAGCGCATGATACCGTCGTAGCTGTAGTCATAATGACTGTCAAAGGGCATCGGCGAGTGAAAGCCGTGCCGCTGTGCACGGTAACCTGCCGGTCTCAGCAAGCGACCGACCTTGGTTGACAGCACATAACCCTGATCCTGTTTTTGCCGCAACAGATCGCCCAGGCGCCGCTCAGACAAGCCCTGCCCGTAATGCGGGGCCGTGTCAAAGAGCCGAATGCCGCTGTTCCAGGCCGCTTCGAGAGTGTTTTTGGCCTGTTGGTTGCTAATGGCCCGGTACAAGTTCCCCAGCGGCGCGCAGCCGAAGCCGAGCTCACCCACACTTAATGTGGTGTTGCCCAAGGTATTTATTGCAGAAGTAGTATTTTTCATAAATAAAAATAGTTTTTACCTTCTAAAAAAAGAGTAACATAGTCCCCTACGGACGTACAGCAATCATTTACTGTAGGGTTACCGGGCAAGGTGATCCTTTGGCGGCTGGCCTCCAATGCCCGGTGCTTATCTGATTAACATTTAGGGGGTGTATCTGTGCGCAATTTGGGCTGTTTATTGTTGGGAATGCTACTGGGCGCATCGGCGCTGGCCTATGATCCGGTGGAAGAGGGAGAGACAGAGGCCTGGTATGAGGATGCGAAGCTGGGGATTTTTATTCACTGGGGTCTATATTCGGTGCCAGGCTATGCGCCCGTGGAACATTACCCGGATGTTTCTAGGAGCTTTCTGGAAGAAGTGTGGGAATTTATCAAAAATGGCGGGGAAGTGGAGTCCGCCTACGCCGAGTGGTATTTGCACAATCTGAAAAAGGAAGGCGGGAAGACCGAGCACTATCATCGCGCGCAATTTGGTCAAGACTTTGACTACTACAACTTTGCCAAGACCTTTAACCAGGCGGTTCAGCAGTGGCAGCCTCAATCCTGGGCGAGTCTATTCGAACAGGTTGGTGCCCGATATGTGGTGTTGGTCAGTAAGCATCACGACGGTTTCACACTGTGGCCCAGTCAATACCCGAGTGCCAATATCCCTCGTGAAAATGCCCGTGCAAGTCGTGATATTGTGGGTGAACTCAGCGAGGCAGTTAGGAATGCGGGCTTGCACATGGGCTTGTACTTCTCCGGAGGCATCGACTGGTCTTACAATGCCAGCTACGACTTCACGCCACTGGGGTGGCACGCTTATCCCGAGGATTTTATTCACAATACTGACAATCAACTGGAAGAGCTGGTCGAGCGCTACCAGCCCGATATTCTATGGAATGATATCAGCTATCCAGAGGGCAGCCGGGTTGTTGATATTATTCACCGCTACCGCCAACAGCGACCTCACGCAGTGATTAATAATCGCTGGAGAGACATTTCCAGAGCAGAAATTAAGCCAGATTTCGCTACCCCGGAATACGCAACCTATGCAGACATTCAGCCGTTTAAGTGGGAAACCAGCCGGGGCCTGGGGTATTCCTATGGTTACAACCAACTGGATTCCGAACAAACCACGATCTCGCGCAAGGCGTTGATTCACTTTCTGGTTGATGTGGTGAGCAAGAATGGCAATCTATTGTTGAATATTGGTCCCAAGGCTGACGGCACTATACCGGATATCCAGTTAGACCGGTTAAAAGGACTGGGTGAATGGATGGCCGTGAATAGCGAGGCAATCTATAAAACCCGCCCCTGGATACGGGCCGAGGGGAAGACGAAAGAGGGGGGCGATGTGCGTTATACAGCCACAGATGACGCACTCTATGCGACACTGTTGAGTGCGCCTTCTGCTGAGCGTGTCACACTACTCGATACGCCGGTTGGCAAAATAGGGACCGTCAGCCTGCTGGGATTTGAGGGTGAACTTGATTGGCAGCACCAGGATGGAAATATCACCTTTCATTGGCCGGAGACGGCGGCAAACGCGCACGCCTATGTGATTAAGATTAGCCGTTCAGCATCTTTTGTTCAGTCGCGTTGATTGATCACAAAAAAGCCGCTGCCCGCAACGACGGTACAGCGGCTTTAGTGCGAATGCCCTGAAGCTCAGGGTAAGAACCCAATCTCGGCGGCTCCGGCAAAACCTGTTCCCTGAGCGCCACCAGTGGATGTAATTTTAATGTATCGGGTGCTGATGGCTGTTTCAAAGTAGTGGATGCGCTCCACAGGGTTGTTCAGGATATTGCCAAATTGGAAAGGCTCCAATTTTTTCCAGCTCTTACCGTCGTCGCTGATTTCAATATAGCCCGCTTCAATCATGCCTTCAGCAATGGCTTGGTCCTGCCGGGGCAAGTAGCTAAGGGCACTAATTTCCTGCTGACTACCAAGATCCAGGGCCAGGTAGTGCTTCTCCTGCTTTTCCTGATCCAACTGGGCACTGAGCCAGAAGGTGTTGGCTTTGCCATCGAATGCTTTCTCAGCTGAGTGTTTGCCGTTCCAAAACTGATACCATGGACCTTGCTGTGCGCTGCTTGCGGACAGTAATTTCCAGCTGTCTTTACGGATGCTAAACAACCGGGTCGAGATTTCCCCCGGCGCGTTGCCGAGAAAGGCTCTGGCCTTAACGGTGCCGCCATCAAACGCAAAGGGCGCTTTATAGAGTGGGGAGTCCAAGGTTGGAGCACTGCCGTCGAGGGTGTAATGAAAGCGGGTCTGGCGCAGCTGGGCCTTGCTGTCAAAGCGTTTTTCTGCGGGATTCCAGTCGAAGTTATGTTCAGGTGCGCCCAACTGAATCTTGCCAAAGCGGGTCCTACTGATAACAACCGCGCTTGGCCGCGGGCGGTAATAGTGGCCTGAGATCGACATGACCGTTGCCTGCAAACGGCTTTGGGGGACTCTCAGTCGCAATTTATCCGTCGTTACGTCGGCAAATCGAAGGATCTTCTTATAGCCAACGGTGGTGCCCTTAGCGACCTCTTGCCATTGATTATCGATCCAGGCATCCAGGGCATGTTGTTCGATTCGCTGTCCTTTCCAGGCAATCGCTTCCTGCAACACAAAGCGGTTTAAGGTTACCGGCTGCTTTAGGTTGAGCTCAAAGTTGCGCTGATTGTCTGAGGTTTGCCAAAAGCTGCTTTCATTGTCATCGAGCACTTCAACGGGGCCGGAGGCATCTTCCAGCAGATTGGTATTATAGGTCTCACGAATACGCTTACCTACTTCATTGAGGACATCGGCATCTCGACGGGAGAACTTGCCCTCGGTATTGGGTGGGATATTCAGTAGGAAAACACCATTGCCCCCCACGCTGCGCTCGTAAATATCGAAGACATCATCGGCATTGCGGACGTCCTGATGGGTGTCGTCACGATAAAACCAACCATCGCGGATGGAGGTGTCCACTTCGGCAATGATATAGTTGAGCTGATTGGCGACCAGCTCCTCACCATAGACTTCGTAGTTTGGATCAAAAAGACGATCGCGGGAGCCGAGATCCTTATCGGGTCGGTCGAGATTAATTTTTCCTTTCTGTGTGGGAATAATACTCCACTCAGAATCGCGTATATCCCCGGCTTCATTACCAACCCAGCGCACATCAGGCCCGCCAAAAATAACCGCTTCGGGGGCCAGTTCCCGAATCATGCTGTACCATTCGTCGCGAATATACGCTTGGCCCCCTTTGCGTTTAGGGTGGGCGCCATCAAACCAGACCTCATGAATGGGTCCGTATTCGGTCAGGACTTCAAATAGCTGGCTCATAAAATATTCATTGTAGTCGTCAGTATTAACGCGGAAAGTACGCGCGTCTGAAAAGGGGCGGCCCTTAACCGGTTTGGGAATGGTGCGCTCAGAATAAGTGCTGCGATTACCGTAAAGCCCCTGATCTGATTCCATTTGATAAAGATCGGCGGGGGACAAATAAACGCCTATTTTTAACCCTTCAGCCCGGCAGGCGTTGACCATTTCACGGAGTATATCTCCCTTGCCGCCCTGGAAGGGGGAGGACATTACACCGTGTTTGGTGTAGCGGCTTTGCCACAATACAAAGCCATCGTGGTGTTTCACCGTAATCACCGCCGTCTTCATGCCGGCTTGCCGCATGGTTTTACACCATTGGTCGGTATCCAATGCGGTTGGATTGAAAACCGCGGGATCTTCCCTGCCATTTCCCCATTCGACACCGGTAAAGGTGTTGGGGCCAAAGTGGATAAAACCGCTAAATTCACGTTTTTGATAAGCCAGCTGTCGATCACTGGGGATGACATTGGCAGCCTTTTCAATAATCGTGTCAGGGCTGTCACTGGGGCTTAGGGGCTGGACATGGGCAGGACTGATGGCCGCCGATACGGTGATCGATAGCCATACCGGCGTACACAGTGTGCATAAAAGGAGTGCTTTACGGCTTGCCTTAATCACAATAATACCTGTCGTTATTAGTGTTTGGGTTGGGTGATTCGCAGGGTGTAGGCGTACTGCTGTTCACTGCTGTAGTGATTGGGGGAGAATGAGGGCATAGTCACAATCAAGTTTCCACCCCTGTTCTCCCAGCTCAAATCCTGATTCGAACCCAGCAGTGTTATCTTGCTGTCAGGGCTGGCCTGGACGCCTTTTAGGGTTAATTCAGATTCTGGCCACTGGGGTAAAATGGCGTACAAGTTATTCTCATCCGCGTTCACTTTCTGAGTGAAGAAAACCTGCTTGACAGCGTAGCCGGGTTCGGGATCAGTGGTTAACTTAAAGATGTTGTGATTGCCCACATAGTGTGTTTCAGGTTTGTAGTCACGGCGTCCTTCGGACCACTGTGTGGGGCGCTTCCATTTTTGCGTGCCATAAATGGCTTCGCCATTGATTTTCAACCAAGCGCCCATACTCAACAAGCGATCCTGCATGATAACGGGGATATTTCCCCGGCTATCAGGTCCTATATCGAGAAGCAAATTACCGCCGTTGCTAACGATATCTATCAGGCTTAACACAAGCGCATGCGCGGAACTGTAATCAGCGGCATGCTCATTCTGGTTGTAGCCAAAAGAGAAGCCCAGGCCGCGACACTCTTCCCACACCCCGTCGAGAGATTGTGCTTCATACTCGGTGGTCAGATAACCGGTGAAGCCTGGTGATTGGCGCGTATCGTTTCCCCATCGATCATTAATGACCACCGTGTCTTTCACTTTGGAATCGTTAAATAACCAGGCGATTAATTCCGGGGTTTTCCAGTCTTCAGACTGCATATCCCATTCGCCATCTCCCCAGAGTAAGTCGGGCTCATAGCTTTCGACCAAATCCTTAAACTGGGGTGTGAAATGCTGATCGACATAGGCGTTATTATTTCCCCGAGTGCCTTTCCACTGTGGATGATACCATTCGTAGAGTGAGTAATAGAGGCCCATCTTCAGCCCGCTATTCTTTACCGCATGACTGAGTTCGCCGACAATGTCTCGTTTGGCCGCTGTATCGTAGCTGTTCCAGGGGAATCCGCGTCCATTGGCTTCCTCACTGGGCCAGAGCGCGAAGCCGTCATGATGCTTCGAGGTCAATACCACATATTTGGCACCGGCGTCTTTGAACAGATCTGCCCATTGCTCTGGATTAAATAAATCCGCACGGAAATCATCAGCAAACTGATAGTAGCTGAAGTCTTCCCCGTAGGTTTTTTTGTGATAGCGACTGATTTCTTCGCCGTTAAACTCACCGTTGCCAAACAAACTCCTGCTTTGCAGCCAGTATTGATACCATTCGGCATAGGTGCCTTTGGGAGAGTAGGCCGGGACTGAGTAAGGGCCCCAGTGTATGAAAATGCCAAATTTGGCATCACCAAACCAACCGGGTATTTCCCTGGTATTGAGCGACGACCAATGAGGTTGATAGCGGTCGTCTTTGCTGGCTGCTGCGGGTTTTGTCTGGGGAGCATTGGTGATCGCTTTTTGTCCCGGCAAGCTGCAGCTGACTAAAACAGCGGCGGTTGCCAAAAATACCATGGAGTGTATTATTTTTATTTTCACGCTTCGGTCTCTCCCTAAGTTTGCTGCATATTGAATAGCGCAAAGCCAGTTCAGCTTCTGGTAAAATCTATACGATTTTTTACATTCCCCTCTCCCTTCACTGTTTTTCGAATTCAGGACAGGGATTCCCTTTCGGATATAAAACTGATTGCGCAGATTGCAGATTCCTGATTCAGTACACGGCTAATCCCGACTCGCCTCAGCGAACAAGCAGTGTCTCCATTCTTATCAATGACAGTGCCGAAAACACCGGCATTGCTTTAGAATCACAATCTGTACAGACGCCCCCTGGGTCTGACGGTTGTCTGTGGACTCATGTGCATAGCCGGGCAAGTACGATTGGTATATGCCGCAGGTGCAGGCCCGGCAACCCTACCCAGCCACTACTGCCCGCGCTTGAACTGATGGCAAAACTCGCGCCAGTCTTGGTCAAATATGACCTGTTGCGAGCGGGTTTGGCTTTAACATACTTGCCCGGCACCTCCCAGTCTTCAAGAGCGTGTTGTATTGGCCAAGACTTATTCGGGCTCAAGGTGAACCAGGATGTTTTTCTGGTTTCGGACAACAGTCAGTGAAGCAATGATTGAGCGTTCTACGCTGAGAAGATCCTTCACTGTGTAAACGGGGATTGGTGAGCCGTTGGCGATAACGGAGATTATCACATCGCCATCGATAAGCCCGAAATAATGCGCCGAAGATGCGACTGGTGCGGAAAGAATCAAGACGCCAGCCGTCTCTTTGAGACCCGCCGCGGATCGCTCCCCAAGGGTTTCAATATTTTTAATTTCCAGCCCCAACCATGTATTGGATTGACTGAGCCGATTGTTACGGACAATTTCAGGTTTTGGGAACTCAGGTTGCTGGGCGATCGCTTTTAACTTTACGTTTTTGACCCCGAATTGGGTCATTGGAAAGTTTTTGAAGCCAATCGCCGCGACACTGTCCAGATTGACGACACTATAATTCCCTGTTTGGTAATTCGCAAAGCCAAGTTCTCCGAAGAGGCTATTGCTGTCCACCCCCTTTGCTTGGTCTGTTTGTAAGTCGTGCCGGGAAAGATAGAGGTTTCTATCCACCTCTGCTCCCCAGTCGCTGATGCGAATATCGGCATGGGCCGACATAACTAGGTTCTTTCTGAAAATATCACCGCTGTTTTTAAACCAGACGTGTGGATGAAAGCCGTTGTTGAGTAAGATATTATTCTCAACGGTTCGATGAAAGCCTTCGCGCAGCTTGAGTCCACCTTCAAGACAAAGGTTGTTGTAGATGTGATAGTTGCTGGAGCCGTCGTCAAGGTCGATATCCCAACCGTGAGAAGTCTGGAAGCGGTTATTCCGAATCACAGTGGTTTTAATCGCATCCAGTGAGGGTAGGGAAGGGTCCTTTGCAACAGTGCGATTCATAATCCAGCGATTGGGATGCCAGAATCGATCTCTTCCCCAGCTGTTAAATGCGCCGTGATCTTCGGTTTCCAACACTGTATTGAAGACGTCATTAAATTCCAGAACATGCCCCCCCCAGGTGCCCTCTGAGATATTGATACCGGATCTTGGTACGTTGTAGATACTATTGTGACGCAGGGTTATCTCTGCTGCCATGGAGAGTTGAATGCCGGCACTTTGCTTTTCCAGGCGGCCAATGTCATGAATCAAGTTGTCCTCGACCAGAGAGTGCGAAGGGTATTCAGGGCTCTGAGGCCCCGGTTCTCTGTCCATGTCTGATAATTGAACGGATTGGTGGTATTGAAACGCTGGGGAACGCACGCTGGATGCTTTGCCGACAAAAGAAATGGCACTGGCGCCGAGCTGAGAGAAGTGACTTGTCGTGATGCGAATGTTGCGAGCATAACCGGAAACCACAACCCCATTGCCGCCGAGATCAATCAGGCGATTATTGTCGAGCTGAACATCCTCGGCATTTTCAATAAAGATGGCGCCTCCGCGATACAGGGTCCAGTCACTGCGCAACAGAGGCTCGGCGGTTTGCATAAAGCTTTCACCCGCATGGACAAGTGTCAGGTTTTCGATACTAATATGTTTCACCGGCTTGCTGCTATTGCCGCGCACAATGATCAGCTCTTTGAGGCCAGCCACTTCCACCTTGGCCTGATTGAGGTCGACTCCCTCGGGAGGCTTAATATACAGTCGGGCCCTGTTCTCTTCGTAGTACCACTCTCCAGCTTGATCCAGCTCCTCGCGGATATTGTCCACGAATTGATAGTTTTTATGCATGCCATTGGCAGGGCGGTTGTTTTGCCAGCCACCAGACAATTTTAAGGAGCCATCGTCATTCTTCCCGGTGATTTGATAGTGAAACCCGCCCCAGCGTGCCCCGTGTAGCGCGTGGAGGTAGCCGCCCTCGGGGTTGCTCCAGGTTTTTGCCCTGCGTTTGATATCAGCAGCGGTGGTGTGGCCGTTAAACACGGCTACCTCGGGATTGTAATTGGGGTAGCGGGCTCTGATTTGCTTGTTGCCCTCAATAAAGAGCTGGTCGAAGCTGGGGCCTTCAACCGTGGTCCACCAAGTGCCATCGGCCGTCTGCTGCCAGAGATTCTTAAGGCGGCGACCGCCGCTTAGCTGGCTCCTCCCCTTGGCAGAACCCCGAATAACCAGTGGTGCCTGTGGTGAGCCGGAGTCTAATGCGCCAATAACCAGTGATTCCTCTAAGTAGTGGGTGCCTGGCAACAGTTCAATGGTCAGTGGAGTCCCTGGTGCATCGCGGTGAATGGCCCGGGCCCGGGCCAAGGCGCTGGCCAGGCTGTTGAGTGGTGCCTGTTCGGTCCCCGAGTTTCCCGGCTGGCCGTTGGTCGCCACATAGAGTATGTCAGGCAGCGCTTCATAGTCGTAAATATTCAGCTTCTGTGGCGCACTCAGTGTCTGGTGCTGCGGGGCTATCGCCTTGCAGGCACTGGTGCAGTGGAGGGGGTTGGTGGCACAGCCTGCCACAACCGTTGCCAGGATCAGCCCGGATGACAGGGATAGAAACTGCTGCATAGCGTGCTCCAGCTATTTGTATAGGGGCTTGGCGAGCCTTTGCTATAATACAAATTCCATATACAAAAAATCTTTTAATTTATAAAAAACGAGATTATCATGCCCTGTACCTTACAGCAATTATTACCGTACAGATTTTTGCAGTAATTTGAAGCTTTGCTGCCAGATGCCGCAAAGGCTTCGCTCCTATACAAGGCAGCAGGGGTATTAATGAAGAAGCTATTGGCAGATAGGGTGCAATGGTGGTTCGGGTTGGCACTTGTACTCATCACCCTGTCTGCTTCTGGCGTCGTGCATTCGTTGCCGGCGACAGGTTCCTTACTCCCTATACCCGCTGACATTGAGCGGACGCAGGGGCACTTTGAGCTGAAGCGTGATTACCGTATCACTATCTATGGGCGGGAACTTGAGCGTGTTGCACGCGGTGCCCGACGCTTTTCTGAACAGCTCGGCCTGATGCTTGAGACCTCTTTGCAGTTGAGCGAACTCGGTACTGCAATGGCCAGACCCTTTGAAGCGCTGGCAGCGGATATTGAGATTACCGTCACTGGTGTAACTGGGCGCTACCCCTCGATTAACACCGATGAAAGCTATCAGCTCAATATTTCTTCGAAGGCTATCCGTATCTCTTCAACCAGTGGCTACGGCGCCTTGCACGCCCTGCAGACACTGTTGCAATTGGCCCGGGTTGAGCAGGGGGGAATTCGTTGGCCCGCCGTGAATATTCAGGATGCGCCACGTTTTAAGTGGCGCGGCCTGTTGCAGGATGTAGTTCGTCATTGGATGCCTGCCGTTGTGATTAAGCGGCAGCTGGATGCGATGTCGGCGGCAAAAATGAATGTCCTTCACCTGCATTTAAGCGACGATGAGAGTTTTCGCGTTGAGAGCCTGCGCTTTCCACTGTTGAACAGTTTGGGCTCTGACGGCGATTATTTCCGTCAGGATGAAATTGCCGAGTTGGTGGAGTATGCAGCCGATCGAGCGATACGGTTGGTGCCTGAATTTGATCTTCCCGGACACAGTCGAAGCTGGCAAATCGCCTACCCGCAACTTTCCAGTCGAGCGGGAAAAGCGTATCAACTTTATAAAAAAGACCAGCTATTTTCTGATCCTCTGGATCCCACCAAAGAAAAAAATATTCAATTTATCAAAACACTAATCGGAGAAATGTCTGCGCTGTTTCCCGATCTGTACCTTCATATGGGGGGCGATGAGGTTAATTATGATGCCTGGTTGAAAAATGATGAAATCCTCGCATTTATGCGCGCAAACGGCCTTGAGAAGCCTCAAGATTTGCAGGCTTATTTTATCCGCCGATATTACGACATACTGACAGATTTAGGCAAAGTGGCCATAGGCTGGGAGGAAATCCTTCACAAAACCATGCCTGAAGATGCCGTGCTGCATATCTGGCTGAAACAGAGATTTCCCGGTGAGTCCGCTCGACACCCGCTGCTGGTTTCGGGGGGCTATTACCTGGATTTAATGCACACGGCTTATGCCCATTACCAGCGCGACCCACTGGATGTAGTTATCGATGGGCTAAACGCTGAGCAGCGTGATACAGTAGAGAAAAACTTTCTTGGTGGTGAAGCAGCCAGTTGGAGTGAGCATATCAACGCCCACACGGTCGATATGCGTAACTGGCCAAGAGCTGCGGCTATTGCTGAGCGATTTTGGTCACCCAGAGCCGTTTGCGATGCGATGGGTGAAGATAATTTATATACCAGGCTGTTTGCCTTTTCTGATCAGTTGGAAAAGCTGGGCTTAAGGCATCGCAGCCATCCCGTCAAGGCAATGGTCTCTCTGGCCGGAAATGGCGGGAATGTGGATGCCTTGACGGTACTCGCTTCGGTGGCAGAGCCTGCATCGGAGCATATCAATAACGAGTACGGACGGCTCTTTGCGCATATTACAGGCCTTACCTGGTTTACGGAGTTTGCAGAGGAAAGTTACCCCGTTGCGCGGTTTTTGGAGCATATTCCACCAGAGAGTGAAGTGGCCTGGCGATTCAATAGGCAAATAGAGCGTCTAATCACTAAAAAGCTGGGGGATCAGGAGATTCAGGCACTGAAACAACAGCTCACCACCTGGAGCTTAAATCACCAGAAGCTGGAAGAGACTTTCTCGCGATCAACCCTGCTTAAAAATGACAACGTTGAATTACTTTCCGAATTGATGAGCGCACTCGCAGGATTTGGTTTGCAGGCGGTAACGGCTATTGAGAATAATAAGCCCCTGAGCCAGCGAGTGCTCAGTTTCGGCAGGGAGGTTATCGAGAAATGTGCATACCTCGATCACAGCCTTGAAATCGAGGAAGAGTATGTCATTAAAAGCTTATTCAGACCCAGGGGGTTAAGGATGCATGTTTTACCGATTCAGCGAGGTATACAGCAGTTGTATTTGGCTGTTGAACTGATTTGATTGTCGAAATGAAAAGATTTATTGTGTAAAACAATCAATATCCTTTCGTCTTACTAGTAATTATAGATTTTATCGACCAATTTACATTGGTTAAGTCTCTGCTTGATGAGGATTTCACATGGTTGGTTCAAGAAAAAAAATAATGGGGTCAAAAAGAGTTGGGCAATGTCTCTCTTTGCTGACTTGCTTGATGGCGTTAAGTTTCCCCTGCTACGGTGAAATCACTATTATCCCGGCACCGGTCCAGATGACAGAGAGCGCTGGGCATTACAGGCTCAGCCGGGAAACGAAAATTTACTATCATGGCGGTTCGGAAGAGGTTGCCCAGTACCTCGTGAAGTCCCTGTCCCCGGCAATGGGATCTGAGCTGGATCTAGAAGAGGCATCAGCGGCAAGTGCTGAAGGAATTATTCTGACGGTTGTTGAAGATGCACTCCTGTTAGATGGACAGCCGCTGGGGAAAGAGGGGTATGAACTCTCGGTGAATAACAACGGTGTTCAGATTCGCGCCAACGATGCTGCCGGATTATTCTACGGCGTACAGTCATTGCGACAGCTATTACCGGTCGAAATATTTTCCAGTAACGCGCAGACCATGGACTGGACGCTTCCGTTTGTGGATATTACTGATTACCCGCGTTTTGAATGGCGAGGCTTGCATTTGGATGTCGGTCGTCATTTTATGCCAGTCGAATTTATAAAAAAATTCATCAATCAGCTGGCATTACACAAAATGAATAAGCTGCACTGGCATCTGACTGAAGACCAGGGGTGGCGTATTGAGATTAAAAAATACCCGAAACTGACAGAAATCGGTGCTTGGCGTGATGAAACTATGCTTGGCCACTATAATGATCGGCCCAAGAGACCCTGGTGGAAGAAACTCCTGTTTTGGTCTCCAGCTGAGGGCGACCATCGGTATGATGGCCAGCGCTATGGTGGCTTTTACACCCAGGATCAAGTGCGCGATATCGTGGCTTACGCTCAGAAAAGACATGTGGTTGTTGTTCCTGAAATCGAACTTCCTGGGCATGCTCAGGCTGCCATCGCTGCCTATCCGGAACTGGCCAGCAGCGATGAAAAAATTGGCGTGAAGCGCGAGTGGGGTATTAGTCATCATATTTATAATCCAGAGCTGGAAACGATTGAATTTCTCAAAAACGTGTTTGTTGAAGTGATGGATTTATTTCCCAGTGAATTCATTCATGTGGGCGGTGATGAAGCCACCAAAACGCTGTGGGAAAACAGTCCCCGTATTCAAACGCTTATGAAAGAACGTGGGTTAAAGGACGAGCACGAATTACAAAGCTGGTTTATCAGGCAATTTGATAGGTTCCTGTCAGAAAATGGCCGTCGTCTTATCGGCTGGGATGAAATTTTGGAGGGCGGTCTGGCTGCAGGGGCAACGGTAATGTCCTGGCGAGGAGATAAAGGCGGTATTGCCGCGGCTAAAGCCGGTCACGATGTGGTGATGGCCGACTATAACTACACTTATTTTGACTATTATCAAGGAGATAAAGACGAAGAGCCCCTGGCAATTGGAGGCTTTCTGCCTCTGGAAAAAGTCTACAACTACAATCCGATTCCCCGTGCCCTGTCAGAAGCCGAGGCTCGTCATATTTTAGGCGCCCAGGGTCAACTGTGGACCGAGTATATGAAGACCCCTGAACATGTTGAGTATATGGCTTTTCCAAGAGCTTCTGCCCTGTCTGAAGTCCTGTGGCTAAATCAGCCTGAAGAGCAGCGAGACTTTGATAAATTCACCGAGCGTTTGAAGGTTCATGCTGAGCGCCTTGCGTTAATGGATATCAATTTTCGAGGCTTAGACAGTAATCCATGAAATGACTACAAGATAAGTAGTGGTATTTGTGAAGAGTGGATGATTGAAGACATCAATACGGAGCGCATGTCTTACTACCCCAATGACCCTCGTTAATACGGGTTAGCCGTTGTATCAGTGCTGGTGGCAGTAAGACTAAAGGTATTTTCACCAGCCTTGCGGGAGAAGTTGAGGCCGAACACACGGTAAAGTCGACCACTATTTATGCCGTAGGTCTTGATCAATGTGGCTTCCAGGTGGAAAAGTTTATTCAGCAGCTGAAAGCAAACCTTGCAATATATTACGCAAGATTTGCTTTTGCTAGCCAGTGACGTCGCTTCAATGGTGGAGCTTACCGATACTGTTTTTGGGTCAATGAGGGGGCAGATAATATCGAAGGCAGCAATAACAAGTTAATATCTGATAACGTACAATCAATCTCAACCGTAAAAGCGATTCACAGAGGAATAATCCGATGAGAGCAATAAACTTGGTGGCCGGCGCTTTGATGTTATTGCTGTTGACGGCTTGCCAAGCCAATCATACGGCCGCAGTTATTCAGCCTACTCTAACCGGTGATGACTCCATTACACCTGCTATGCAAGAGGGAGATTGGTGGATGGACCGGCACAAAGAAAAGCTGGCTTTGAAAGAGGAAATGAAACAGGTTGACTTGGTGTTTCTCGGGGATTCAATCACCCACTGGTGGGATGTTACCGGTAAAAATGACTGGCAGGCATTTTACGGTGATCGCAGGGCATTAAATATAGGATTTTCTGGTGATAAGACCGAAAATGTTCTATGGCGACTGCAGCACGGGGCCGTAGACAACATTGATCCGAAACTTTTGGTGATGATGCTGGGTACAAACAATGCCGGTCACAGGAGAGAGGCACCAGAGCTGACCGCCAGGGGCATTAAAGCGGTTTTGAATGAGTTGGAGGTGCGGTTGCCAAATACCAAAATACTCATGCTGGCAATTTTCCCAAGAGGAGAAACAGATGCAGATATCTATAGGCAGCTGACAATGGCGACCAATGATATCATTAAGGGTTATGCCGATAATGACAGGGTCTACTGGCTGAATATTAATGAGCACTTTCTGGATGGAAATAGAGTACTTAAAAAATCTGTCATGAAAGATCTTTTACATCCCAATCCCGATCAATATAAGGTTTGGGGGGAGGCGATTGAAGCTGAGGTCAGTAAGCTGATGGAAGGCTAGCAAAGTTGCCTCGCAGATAGCGTGTTGCCCTCCAAAATAATCACCGGTTTAATCTATTCCACAGTTGGAAGCTGTGATTTACTCACAAGGTGGAAGGGAAGAATACCCTTATCTCGGGACCGTATGAGGCATGGACGCCGATTACGAGCGTACAGGGAAGTATTCACAGCGTGTCCCGAGAGGAGGTTATTCCTTGCTTCCGACCCGGTAGTATGTTTCTCCGAGGGGCCGCAAATCAAGCATGTCAGTGCTGGATTTGTCGTGGAGGGTTTGCGGACTTGCGCCGCAAGCCCGGGTTGAGAAAGGCCACAGAAGGTTTTTCAACACACTGCTAGAGAGTCACTTCTTGGGTATCCCCTGATCCAAATACCCGGTATCCACCCCAAACCAAAAGCTTCCATCCCTGTTATCAAAATACATATGCCGGATATTTCCACCACTGGGTACTGTGGTCTCGCTGATAAATTTCTCCGACCCTGTATCAAAAGCCAGGATGGTATTCGGAATTTTTCCGGTATTCGCCACCCAAATCCGCCCCTTGCTATCCAGTGCCATGCCATAGGGACGTGGGTTCTCGCCGGGAAATTTCCACTCACTAAACGCTTTTGTGTCTGGTACATAGCGGCCCAGGTAACCTTCCGGATAATCCACATACCAGATATGGCCAGATGGATCGATTTCCAATCGTCGTGGGCGGGCATTGGTGCGGGGGAGAGTGATTTCGGTGACGGTCATGCTTTTTGGATCTACCCAGGCCAGTTTATTAGTGCCAAACAGCGCTACCCAGGGACGATCCTGTGGGTCTATTTTGATACCGTAGGGGCGCGCTTTGGCAGTTTGCGGTGTAACAACCCGGACTTCCCCATTACTAACATTCAGAAGACCAATGCGATTGCTCTGCTGGGCAGTGAACCAGATATTGCCTTCCCGATTAAAGACCAGTGTGTGGGGGTCATCGACACCCTTAGGCATCGGGTATTGGCGGATTTTACCGGTTTCCGGGTCCAGGCGCCCGATATGCGCGTTGCGATTACCGGCGTACCAAACCTGGTCCGGTTTATCCACAATCAGGTTGTGCGGGTGGGTACCTTCAGGTACCTCATACTGCTTGAATGCTCCGCCTGTGGGCGTAAACCGGCCGATATAGTTGCCCGCCTGCCCACAAAACCAGACTTGTCCTTTGTTATCAACATAAGGGTCTCTTGGCAGCCCTTTCCACGGTACCTTCCACTCCTTCAATGTCAGCTGGCCTGGCAGACCGGTTTCTTGCGCCAGCGTATGAAATGACGTCAAAATCAAGAGCGCAATATAAAGAATGGCTTGTCGGACCAGGCCAAAGTGCTTTTTGCTAGTGAGCATTTACTTACTCCAGAAGCTTTTTATTAATGATTGATCCGCCAAGGGTGATTCGATACTGACTGCCCGCATATAAATAACGCCGGTGTATATGGTGGCTGTTGAAGACAGCATAGGCGAAGACGTGGCAGTTTTTTCTAAACAGACCTTGTGGCCGCACCGCTGGCAGTGATGCAACACCGCTTTCATCCTGCTCTCTGGTTACTGTATCGCTCAATGAACCCCTTGTCGTTAACAATCTATATTGCCCCATCCGCTGTTGGAGTTTACCCATGCTACAAACCCTTCGTCGACCGGAAGCGCTCCTGTTGATGCTCGCGGTTTCCATGCCGTTCTCATTTTCAGTTTGGAACACGCTACTCAATAATTTTGTGATCGAGAAGGTTGCGTTTACCGGTGCAGATATTGGACCTTTGCAAAGTGTGCGGGAGATTCCCGGTTTTCTTGCCTTCCTGATGGTCTTTGTTTTGTTCTGGATTCGGGAGCAGCGTTTGGCGCTGCTTTCTTTAATAGCGACCGGTGTTGGGGTAATGCTGACGGGTTTTTACCCTTCCCTGGCTGGGCGGTTGCTCACCACACTGTTAATGTCCACGGGCTTTCATGTTTACGAAACCCTGCAGGCATCACTGGCCTTGCAGTGGTTTCCCAAACAGACCTCAGCCATTTGGATGGGGCGTATGGTTGCGGCCGGATCGTTTGCAGCACTGATGGCCTATGGATTGGTTTGGGGGCTGATGAACCTGGCCGATTTGGGTTACACCTGGCTTTATATGATCGGTGGCGACACAACGGTGGCAATAGCCCTGATGGCCTGGCTGCTCTTCCCGCAGTTTCCCTAACCTCACAACCAGCGCAAACAGCTGGTACTGCGTAAGCGCTATTGGCTTTACTATGTCTTGACCATGATGAGCGGTGCGCGGCGGCAGATCTTTATCGTCTTTGCCGGCTTCCTGATGGTGGAAAAATTTGGCTACAGCGTGGGGGGAAATTGCTGGGCTCTATACGGTTAACCATCTGCTCAATTTATATATAGCACCAAAAATTGGCCAGCTTATTGTGCGCTTTGGAGAGCGCCGCATCCTCACTTTGAAGTATATGGGTTTAATACTGGTCCTTGCCGGCTACGCGCTGGTAGAGAGTGCAATACTGGCAGCGACACTCTATATCATTGATCACCTATTTTTCTCCATGGCAATTGCCATTAAGACATACTTTTAGAAGATTGTTGATGAACGCGATATTGCCGCATCTGCCGGGGTCAGCTTTACCATTAATCATATTGCCGCTGTTGTCATTCCAGTGCTGTTTGGCTTGCTCTGGCTCAGTGCTCCGTCCGTGGTATTTTTCGCCGGTGCATTAATGGCGTTGGTTTCTCTGGGATTGGCTCAACTGGTGCCTGGACAGCCCGGCCCGGGAAATGAAGCGCGAGTACGGCACAAAGTGCCCGTCGCTTAACTTGTAGTGGTTCCGTGGCATTGGCACTGATAAAGGGTGATTTCAGCGAGTGGGCTTATGGAGAATACACGAGGACAGGAGGGCTTGCTCCATGGGTCCCACCCAGATTACCCACAGATAATGGAAATGCTCCCAATCAAAACGACAAAAACCACTTTGTAAATTCTTAAGTGATGCAGAGTGGAAAATATGGGGAGAGTTACACTCCCAATGGTAGCCAGCGTTACTACAGGATAAGTTAGCTTTTACTGATTTAGAGTGACAGTTATCTCCAAAGTGGCTAACCGGAAGTGACGATAAAAGCAGTGATAAGACCTATTGCGAGAATTTGCGAAAAGCGATCATGATACAGTCAATACAGTTGTTACACCAAAGCCTCTACAGACCCTGTGCGAGGGAAGGTTCCCTGATGCCGTCCCGGTCCATTTTTTTGGCCTTAAGCTCGAAGATTGCCAGTTTTCCTGTCATCTTGAAAATAGTTTGAGATCCGAACCGGTTTTACTTTCATTGACGGCGCAATGCCCCACGGTTGTTTGCTAGCTTGCAACAAATTGCTTCAATGGCACAACACGGGAATCTTGAAGGCCGCCTCAAGCGAAGTGCTTGACAGGTCAGATGTGCCACCAATCAGGAACCTACGCATAAGGCGGAGGGAAAGATATCCTGCTCTCGGGACCGTATGTGGCATGGATGCCGATTACGAGCGTACAGGGAGGTATTCACAGCGTGCCCAGAGAGGAGGGTATTCTTTGTTTTCGGCCCGGTAATTATATCCTCAGCGCATAGAGTGGAGCTTTTCCGGCTTTACATTTTGATCTTTTGTACCAGCTTTACTTTATGTGGTACGAAAGTCCTCCTAATCGGTCATATCTTTTAATTCAACAATAGAGAGTGCATGCACTCAATCTGTGATATCGCTCCTGAATATCGAAAAAATTGGATTACATCACAAATAGAAGCTTGGATTTTATCAGCATATGGGTATTCTAGTGAAAGTCACTTTGTAGTGGTGTCCGCAGGTCTAATTTACTGATTCATACCACACTGGGTAACGTAAATCGAACTATAGTACCAATAACCTGATACGATAATTTTTGCCCACTATGGCCGGTTATCTAAAAGTGATGGGGAATTACACAAAGTTGATTTTCAAAAAAATAGTTTAGGATAGGTGTTCTTTTGTCAAGAATTAACAAAATTTTTCGTAGAAATGAGAGAAGCTGGGAGTTAAATAATTCTCTACTTTGAAATGAGCCCGTATTTGTTAAAAGCAGGGATCTCTTTTTTGAATGCTTGGAAGTACTTCCATGAGTCATAAGTTAAAAAATCCAAAGGGTTGCGAAAATAGGTTTTTATCCTTGTGGCTTTCGTTGTGTTGTCTTATATTTTTGCTGAAAATTCCCGCTGTATTTTATTATAAGTGACTTTGGCAGTGTAAGAAAAATTCCGCGATAAAACAAGTGGCCAAAAAGTAATTATTGTTTGCCGCCACCCTTTTAATTCTGCGCATCAGACAGCGGTGCCACCAAATATTCATTCAGCTTGGCTGTAGTTTTTTAATGCTTCTTACTTAAAGTGGGCAAAAAGAGTGAAGGTAAATAATTAAATTTTTTAGAAAATATTATGAATCTGTAACCTGATATTTCTTTGTGCCTGCCATTCTATCAAAATGGGTTGTCAGCAACACTATTTTCCATGCATATTATAAGGAAAAATTCTAGCAAATATAAATAGTTTGATCCTGGTTGGGCATGGCTTTTGGAAAACCTTGATTCTTATAGGGGGTGACCAGTTTGGGTATGATTTATTGAACGCTATAAAGCCAAGAAATGATAATAAGTGGGTGTTATTTAGCTTGCGTTACCTGTGCCAATAGTGGGATTTTATTTATGAAAATAAACCTAATGCGCTTTTATAAATAGATATGGAGGTGTTTGCAACACAAAGAAAAAACAACCAAAAATGTAATAACAAATTATTATTTTAATTATATTGGATCAACTAATGTTTACAAGCGCGGATTCAACCTTGAAGTGCATACCATTTATGCGGCTTGTGCCGCCAAGTAATTATCCATTAAATCTTCTGGTGTTTCAAAGCCTAATGTTTTCCTTGGGCGGTTATTTAAATCGCATACCACTGCATCAACCTCCCCCTGAG
>NZ_JBLBUB010000034.1:41035-41934 GCF_047289955.1 Microbulbifer jejuensis | reverse complement strand
GGCAGGGCAGGGGCCGGACAGCCTTGCCTACATGATGTTTACCTCCGGTTCCAGCGGTCAGCCGAAAGGGGTGATGACCCCTCATATCGGAGTTATCCGATTGCTGGCAGATCCCAATTTTATCGAACTGGACAGCAACACCCGTTTCCTTCATTTTGCCGCCCATGCATTCGATGCCTCAACGCTTGAGATATGGGGACCATTGCTCAATGGTGGTTGCTGCGTCATATATCCCTATAAGCGCATCGATATTGACGAGCTAAATCAGGTTATTCGCCGTGCATCTGTGACTTCGCTGTTCTTTACTGCCGGACTGTTCGACAAATGGAGCGAACAGTGCCATGACGTTGACTCGCTACGCTGGGTTATGACCGGTGGCGATGTGGTCTCGCCGCTGGCGGTGCAGCGGGTATACAGACACTACCCGAATGTCACCGTGGTCAACGGCTATGGTCCAACTGAAAACACGACCTTTACCGCTTGTTGCAAAATTCCTTCTGAGCAACGGCTCAGTACTGTGCCCATCGGCCTGCCGGTTACCGGCACCAGTGCCTTTGTGCTGTCACCGACAGGATCGCTGGTTCCTCCCGGTTGCGTAGGAGAGCTGTATACCGGCGGTGATGGCCTGGCGTTGGGATACCACAATCAGCCTGACATGACTGCACAGCTTGTCAGGCCGTCATTTCTTGTCGCTTCAGTGTCTACGTGCCGCTTATTGGACTAAATCGAGCAGTTATAGCTACGCGAATATCCCTATATACTGCGTCGTTGGTGGTAACTCGTTACCAGGGGTATAGAGTTCGCAACTCCGTAGCTTACGTACCCGCCGTTTTACTTCCTTTGCCCACAACGACAGGTCAAGCTATTTTAACCCTAGACGGTCGTTAGCCTATTGAGGC
>NZ_JBLBUB010000034.1:0-41025 GCF_047289955.1 Microbulbifer jejuensis | reverse complement strand
GGTATCGATGGTGTAGTATCGTCACTCGTGCAGGTGATAGGTGACAGCGCCGCCGACAAACAGCTGGTCGCATGGGTGGTGTTCGAAAAAGACAACCCACCGACCCGGGAAGTGTTGCGCACCGAGTTGGCAGCACGCGTTCCGGAACACATGGTGCCGGGCTTTTTCCTTTTGCTGGACGACTGGCCACTGACGGCGGTGGGCAAAATTGACCGCAGGGCATTGCCGACACCCGATGCTCTCAGTCAGCAGGACGAATACATTGCCCCCGCCGACGAAATCGAGAAGCGCCTGGCTGGACTGTGGGCGGATCTGCTGGAAGTACCGGTAGATGAATTGAGTGTTACTGCCAATTTCTTTGTGATTGGTGGGCATTCGCTACTGGCGGTGAGAATGCTTTCTCAAGTAAAACAGCAGTTGGGCACGTTGATTTCTGTTGCCCGCTTTTGGCAGCACCAAAGTATTCGGGCACTGGCCAAGTTGATTGAACAGAATATTGATTTGACAGACCAAGGGCCGCTTGTTCGACTCAACCCCGGAGACGGTGGGGCGCTTACTCCGGTGTTCTGTATCCCCGGTGCGGGTGGCAATGCTGCCGAGTTCGCCCATATTGCCACAAGCTTGACCAATAGGGCCGTATGGGGTCTACAGCCTTCGGGCCTTGACGGCACCGTAGCAGCCGACAGTATCACGATGATGGCAACGGGGTATGTAGATGCAATGATAGCTCAGGGCCTGTCTCACAGGCCGGTGTTGATCGGCCACTCTATGGGGGCGGCGGTGGCCTGTGCCATGGCGCAGCGGCTCGGCGAGCACAGTTTAACGCCATTACAATTGATCATTATCGATGCCGAACCGCCCGGTGAACAGCTGCGCAGGTCGCCACCTGCCGAGCAGATTGAACAAGCGTTTCACTTGTTGACTTACCGTTGGCACCAGTCAATACGGGGACGTTCAGCGCCGATTAACATTGACTCGGTTAAATTGACCTCTTTGGCTCAACAAAACCCTGACAAGGCGCTTGAATATCTGCTCGAACAGCTTCACGGTGCGCGGGCTCAGCCCGATGATGTTGCCGCAGCAAAACAAGTGTTTTCTACATACCGGAAACATCTCAACGCGTTTGCCCGATACCATGTCGATGCGCCACTCAAGTTGCATGGCTGTCAGGTGCATTATGTGGCGGCGGATAAAACGGCTAGAGATAAGACCGATGCGATCTATGCCAGATGGCAGAAAATCTTCTCCAATTCCCCGGGTGGGGTAGGTTTCAGTAGTGCCGAGGGAGATCATTTTGGGGTCTTGCAGGGCCCTGATGTAGCGCTGATTGCCCGGTTGGTAAGCAGTTATTTTCAAACAACGGAAAGTTATAGAGCAGTTTATGAGCATTAAATCTTTATTCGCGGTATTGGCAACTCTGTTAATGACCGGTTGCCCTTTGATGGCTGATATAGCCGGCAGCAGCGAAGTCCGCACCCTGGGGGATTTTAACCGAATTGAAGTGGGTGGGTTGACGAATGTAGTATTGGTACACGGGGCAGGCTCCTCGGCTGAAGTCAAAGCAGCCGGGATTGAGCTTGAAGATATTATTACCGAGGTTACTGATGGCATTCTTAAAGTTGATACCCGCGGTTTTCATAGTGGCGAGTCGATTCGTATCATTGTAACTTACAGCCAGCTGGAGTCGGTTAAAACCGCTGGTTCTTCAACGGTGAAAAGTGACGGGCCCATTAGTGCGGACAAGTTCAAGGTAATTATCACCGGTAATGGCGATGCTGATCTTGAACTGAACGTCGCCAGTGTCGAAGCGTATATGTCCGGCGGCGGTAACTTGCGTTTGACCGGCAAGGCAGGCGCGCAAAAAATTATTTCCCGTGGCAGCAATGGCAGCTTGAACAACGCTGGTCTAGAGTCTGTCAACTAACCTAGGAACTAAAAGATCAAACTAATGGGTGATGAATCTAAATACAAAATAGCCCAGTTGTCGCTACCAAAAGACGACAGCTTTTATCGTTCTACCAATAAGCCGTTGATGGTGCTCGTGATCGTTATGGTCCTAGGGTTTAGCAGTTATTTTTACTTTGACAAAACCCAGCAACAGGCGGCACTGATGGCCGCAGGATCACACCAGAGAGCCGCCTCTATTGCTGGTGTTGCTTCCCAACAGGGGCGCTCAGCAACATTGGAAGTTTCCGGGGCTGGACCTGCTGCTCAGACTGGCAGAGGACCGATAGGCTCTAATGCCTATAAGCAAAACGGTAAGGTGCTTGATGCCAGCGGCCATATTATTGCTCGGCGAGTCGCCACCGTATCTTCACGAGTGACCAGTAAAGTCGAGAAGCTGCTGATTGAGGAAGGTCAGGTGGTCGAGGCCAACGATGTGCTGGCGGAGCTTGACAGCCGCCAGGCCAAGTTCAATCTGGCCAGGGCTGAAGCGGATCTGCAGGCCGGGAAAGCCAGCCTTGCCGAGCTTTACAGCCAACTCAAACTGGCAGAAATTCAACTTGAACGGATTGAAAGGCTATTTGCGAGCAGGGCAGTCAGTCAGGAAGATCTGGATACCGAACGATTGCTCGTGGCCCAGCTCAAAGCGCAAATTGATAATCGCAAGGCATTAGATCAAAAAGCGGCACAGCAGGTAAACCTAGAAAGCTACAACGTCGATCAGCATACCATCAGGGCACCATTTGCCGGCATGGTTATTCAGAAAAATGCTCAGGTGGGGGAGTTGATATCTGCAGGCATGTCCGGTGGCGGTTCGATTCGAACAGGCATCGCTACCATAGTCGATATGAGCTCGTTGGAAATCGAAGTGGATGTAGCGGAAAACTATATCAACCGAGTATTCCCGGGGCAGCCGGCGGTTGCGCACCTGGATGCTTATCCGGACTGGACGATCAAATCTGAAGTGTTGACCATTATTCCTACGGCCAATCGCCAGAAGGCCACGATCATGGTGCGGATCAAATTGCTTGAAATAGATGAGCGGATATTGCCAGATATGGCGGTTAAGGTTAGCTTCCTGACAGATGAACAATCGTAATCAGATACACGTAAGGTATAGGCGAGCAGGCCAATGAAACACGGCATTGAGTTTAAAAACGTTAGCAAAATCTATAGGAAGGGCAGAAACGAGGTGGTGGTCCATAAAGATCTGAATATGGCCATCGGCAAAGGTGAATTTGTTGCTTTGATGGGGCCCTCCGGCTCGGGCAAAACGACTTTGCTGAACATGATGGGTGGTCTCGATCAGCCAACCGATGGCCAAGTATTGGTTGGCAACAAGCTTATCAGTAAAAGCACTGAGGCAGAGCTGACTCGCTGGAGGGCCAGGCATGTCGGCTTTGTCTTTCAGTTCAACCACCTGTTGCCTGTATTGAACGCTTTTGCCAATGTTGAATTACCGCTGACTCTGACCACGCTCAGCAAGGCCAAGAGACGCAAGCAAGTAGAAACAGCTTTGGCAATGGTGGGAATGTCCGAGCGGGCCAATCATCTACCCAAGGAGCTTTCCGGCGGCCAAGAGCAGCGGGTTGCCATCGCCCGAGCGATTGTCTCCGACCCGGTTCTACTGCTGTGTGACGAGCCGACTGGTAACCTTGACCGAAAAACTGCCGATGCAATTCTATTGGTGCTGCAGATTCTCAATCGGGATTTTGGCAAAACCATAGTGATGGTAACTCACGATGGCAAAGCAGCTGATTTTGCCACCCGGGTCATCAATCTTGAGAATATTGTCAACGCCAAAGCGGATGCCGCAATGTCCGGAGTGCCGGCATGATTAATTTCATTCTGCCTTTGAAAAATGCCATACGCAAGCCAGCCATATTCTGGCTGACCTGCCTATCTATCGCCGTAGCGTTTTTTCTATTTACGGTGATTTCGGCCATCAATGCCGCTCTTGAAGCCAGTGGCACCAACAACAACCAGTACCGGTTGATGACCACCCATAAAATTTCCATTACCACCTCTATACCAATTCATTACGAGCAGAAAATTAAGGCTTTAGAGGATGTGGAGGATGTCACGCATGTCAGCTGGTTCGGCGGTTTTTTCCGTGATGAAACCAGCCAGTTGCAAGCATTAGCGGTAGAGCCAGAGAGCTATTGGGATATATACCCCGAATACCAGCTAACGGCTGAGGACAAAGTTAATTGGAAGCGACTAAAAAGTGGCGTGGTGGTTGGCCGGAAACTGGCCGATAGGCACCAGTGGAATGTCGGTGACAAGGTACCGATTCAATCGACCATCTGGATTAATAACGACAGTGGTTCATTTACCTGGGAGGTGGAGGTGTCGGCCATTTACCACTCTGCCACTCCGGACGCCAACAATTCAATGCTGTTTCTGCGTCACGACTTTTTTGATGAGGCCCGGGGGTACGGGCGCTACAACGCGAGTTGGTTGGTGGCCAAAGCTCGGGCAGGCAGTAATACTGATTCTGTCAGCCGCCAGATTGATGAGCTGTTTGCCAGCTCGCCTGCTGCCACTCGAACCACCACGGAACAGGTGTTTATCAAAGAGCAGGTACAGCAGTTTGTGAATTTGAGTTGGGTGCTGCGACTTGTGGTACTGGCGGTGTTCTTTACATTATTGTTGATTGCGTCCAACAGCATGAGTCAGTCGGTACGCGAGAGAATGAACGAGCTGGCGATGATGAAATCGTTAGGCTTTTCCTCGGACATTCTGGTGACCCTGGTGTGCATGGAGGCTTTGTACATTATTCTGGCCGGCGCGATCATCGGTGTGATTTGTGCAGTCGTGAGCGTCGATATGGTTCAGGTGAAATTTACCACGTTTTTGCCGGGCATTCATATCGATCCAATTACCTACTGGAGAGTTGGCGGCATAGCGGTGGTGCTGGCTGCGGTGTGTAGCTTGACGCCGGCCATTCATATTTATCGACTGGGCATCAGTCAGACCTTGAGAGCTTGACTGTGAAAAATACCTTTATCAGGCAGGCGGTCAAATTGTGCGGCATCACCTTACTTGGTCTGCCGCAACGTATCCCCGGTTCTTTCGTGGCCATTTTCAGTATTGCTTGTGTAACAGCCGTACTGCTGACCGTACTGACGCTTATTCATGGCATGAACAAAACTATGGAAAAATCTGGTTGGGATAGCACCCTGATTGCCATGCGAGCCGGTTCCAGCTCGGAACTTCAGAGCGTATTGTTCCCCATTGAGGTGAACAACATGCTCAATCACCCCAAGGTCATTCGCGATGAGAACGACCGGCCGCTATTTTCCTCGGAGATGTTTGTCAACGCCGAGGCCATTTTGCCGGAAAAGACCGGCGATCGCAGCTCGCTCAGTCTGGCGCTGCGTGGGGTTAGTGGCGATGCCAGGCAAATGCGTCCGCATTTCAAATTGGTCGCGGGGCGTCATTTTGAGTCTGGTCTTCGTGAGGTGGTTGTCGGTCAGGGTATTGTCCGCAAGCATCCGGGGGTGGAAGTGGGCAGGACCATTAAGCTCGGCGGTTCCGAATGGTTGGTGGCGGGCATTTTTGCTGATAATTTTAGTGTGTTTGAGTCGGAAGTCTGGGCAGATTTGAATACGGTGCAGAATGATTATCAGCGCGGCAACAGTATTCAATCGGTGCGTATCGCCTTTGCTGCGGATGTCGACATCGAGCAGGTGCGTCAGCAATGGAAGGACGATCCTAGGCTTAATGTTCAGGTACTTAGCGAGAACGCCTATTTTTCCAAGCAGTCTGAAAGCGTCACTCGGTTGATGCGCTGGCTGGGTATTCCGCTGGCACTGATAATGGCAATGGGGGCTGTGGTAGCTGCGCTTAACACTATGTATTCGGCCATTGCAGGGCGCAAAAAGGAAATTGCGGTACATAAGGCCATCGGTTTCAATCCTGCCTCAATTGCCTTGTCGATAGTATTCGAGTCGATTCTGCTGGCTATGATTGGTGGCGTCATCGGCATATTACCGCTATACCTCGGCCTCAATGAGGTCACGGCGGCCACTAACAATGCTGCCAACTTGAGCCAGATCATGTTCAACTTTTCCATTTCACCGTTATTGATGGTCCAGGCGTTACTGATTGCTGTTAGTATCGGTCTTTTGGGCGGTATACTACCGGCCATACATACAATCAGAATTCCGGTATCCCTCGCCATTCGGGGGGACTGAAACACCATTGTTTTTATTTACTAAGGAGTGTAAATCATGTCACAGCTTAAAATGAAACAGCACCTTGTTACTGCAACGACTACTATTGCGCTGTTGTTCGGCTCAATGGCCCCGGCGATAGCCGATGAAGTGACCCTGACAGTTAAGGACATCCGTCGTCTGCAGGGACACCTGTTGATCTCGATTTTCAAAGGCGACGAAAACTACAACAAAAACATTCCTTACAAGTCACAGAAAGTCATGGTGACCAAAGAGGAGCACTTGGTGATTTTCAATGATGTGGAAGCGGGTGAGTACGCTATCAAGATAATCCATGATGACAACGACAACAATAAACTCGACACCAATTTGGTGGGGATTCCAAAGGAAGGCTATGGCTTTTCAAACAATGGCGGTGCCTTTGGCCCTTCACCATGGCGCGAGGCCAAGTTTGATGTCAAAGACAATACCGTGCTTTCCATTAGCTTGCTTTAATCGAGTATAAGACTTATAGAGCAGGTTTTTAGCACAATTTCAATGTGTCCGTGGGTGAGTTGACAATTGGGTAGTGGCCGAATGCATCGTTGGGGAAAGGTTAGTGGCACTCAGCGGAATCTGTGGATCTGAGGTGGATTAGTTCAGACCAAATCTGACTCATCTCCTTGAAAAGAAGGGATTTACCCATGGCAAACGCACCCACAGGCCGCTTGCTTTCTAACAGGCTGTTGAAGTCCGGAAGTATTATTTAGAAAAATTTTCTAGCAAGCCAAAAAACTCGAGGAAGAGCTGCTTTGTTCTATTTTGATGGATTTTTAATTGGCTTTTGGCTGAATACACGCCCCCTTAACGCTACTTTTGCTGCTTCTCCGTCCATTAAGCGGATCCCCTTTGTAAATTGCTTATTCGGGTTAGATTCCAGCCGATAAAGGTGAGGGTAAATACCTCCTTGACCCGCGCTAACCCGCGGACTTTTACTTGGCGAATCAGACCAATGGTTTTGCCCCAACCGAAACCCTCCTCAATTCGCTTGCGTACCTACATGCTCGCTTGATATCCGCTGTGCCGAGTGGTGCGTCCGTCAATAGCGGAGCCACCGCGGCGCTTGGTATTTTGGGCCACATGCGGAGTTACATTAGCACCACGACAGGCGGCTACGAATCCCCGAGTGTCGTAACCTTTGTCTGCGC
Source organism: Microbulbifer jejuensis (assembly GCF_047289955.1). Taxonomy (NCBI): domain Bacteria; kingdom Pseudomonadati; phylum Pseudomonadota; class Gammaproteobacteria; order Cellvibrionales; family Microbulbiferaceae; genus Microbulbifer; species Microbulbifer jejuensis. The sequence goes on along the minus strand of NZ_JBLBUB010000034.1, from coordinate 33,716 downwards.
CAACGGTTTTGCGTCGTGAGCCCGGCAGCTCCGTCAGCATCTGCTCGGCCGCTTCCCGCTCAGCCACTGGCTTGCGTTACCGCCGCCTGTACAATCAGGCCATTACGGTTTTCCATGGTGGTGTGACCCAAATAGGCCAGCTTGGCTTCAGCACCTTTGGATTTTTTGTACAGTCGAGCCTCTGGATCGGTGCGCGATTCGTGCGTTTCATTGCTGCGCTTTTCCTTGTGGAAGTCCCGCTCGCTGTTGCTGCCACTGCCCTCATCGTCGTCGCTGTCCTGCTTGCGACGAAAACTGTTCTGCGAGGCCCACGCCTGAATCAAGGTGCCATAAACGCTGAAATGCTCTTCCGACAACAGTTGCTTCTGCTTAGCTATCTGCACCACTTCTTCGAACAGGGTGGGAATAATATCGCGGGCAAGCAGACGGTCACGATTCTTGCTGAAAGTGGAATGATTCCACACCTTATCATCGATACTGAGGCCAACGAACCAGCGGAATAATAGGTTGTAGTGTGTCTGTTCCATCAGCTGGCGTTCACTACGCACGCTGAATAAAACCTGTAGAAGTAGGGCTCGCAGTAATCGCTCCGGGGGGATGGACTCCTTGCCGTTCGGTGCATAAGCGCAGTCGAGCAGCCAGTCGATACGCTGCAATGCCAAATTAAATTCCTGACAAATCTTTCTCAGTGGGTGGAATTTGGGGAAAAATTCTTCCAGGTTAACAGTGGTGAACAAAGCTTCCTGCGTAATATCTGCACCGCGCATACACTATCTCATTGTGGGGTATCGGCCCAAGCATTGTACCAAAGCCAGTAAATACATGAGCCTATTTCAACATCCTGTTAGAGCTTAACTTAGTGCCATTCACTTCCAACCCTTCATTGCGGCCACTGCGATAGGTGCTGGTATTGATCTGAACACGGTATTTGGCGCAGGTTTGTCGGCGTTTGCTCATATAATCCAGGCCCCGGCCAGCCGCCCCATCCTCTTAGTCAAGTGCCTGCCAATCGGCCATACGGCACTCCTCTTCACTCATGGTGGCACAGCCCGTGGCGAGAAGGATCAGAGCGGAGGGCGGCTAGAGGGATAATTCTGAATCTTAACTTCACGGATGTGTCCTGCTGCTGGGGTTTTGGGGCAGTGTATCCTGCCGATCCTGACTGGGAGCTGAAGGCGTTTCCAGAAAATTCTCCCTGCCAATACCTCTGCGTCAACGCCTTTCAGCGGTTATAAAGGGGGCGCTGTTTCTCTGTGGTGTCAATTTTGAGCGGATGTAATCTTATATTTGTGGATTGATAACAGGTGTCTGTCTTTTCTCATGGGGTAACAGGAAGGGGGTATTCTAAAAGAAATAATTAGTTTGTTGAAGGTCAGGGTGATTTTTTCATATGGATTTTGAATCTGTTATTTTAGGACTATCCCTGGCTCCATTTGTTACTGATATTCTATTTTTTATCATTTTTATTGCTGTGGTTCTGGTGATCGTAAAGAACTTTCGTGACTCTTGGATTGCCACTTGGGAATGCTGGTCAACTGCGTGAGGGTGCTGGTGTCTTAACAAAGTATTTCGCGCCTGCTATGAGGAGTGGTGCTTCTTTATTTCGCGTTAATCTAAAAATATGTTTGGCTTCCGGTTAAGCAAACAATTTTTATTTTTGTTTGGGTTCAGGGTCGTTATATTTCAGTGTTGTTTCACCTGTGCTACGGTGTAGGTTGCCAGCTATTCAAGTTGGCTTTATTTCTTATCCTCGCGATTTTAAAAATTTAAATAATAAATAAATCTGGATGATCTGTAGGTGTTTCTTGTCAGTCAGATCGTATCTCCAAATTCGACAAATTGCATGTTATTTAAATATTGTCGATGTCCGGCACTGTAGTTATGCAAGTTTTTTTGTGAGGAGGTGCTGCGCTCATTTGTGTATTACCGGGATATATCGACTTTTGCGTCGGGGGTCATTCTAATGTGGAGAAAATAATGAAAGAAATGATTCGTACATTGCTCATCGGGTTCCTGGTATTTCCCAGTGCCAGTCTGGCGCAGGAGGTATGGATAACAATCGGTAATGATGGCTATCAAACCCTGAAAAAAAATACGGCGCTGATGGCCAGGCAGCCGCTGGATGCTCAAGGTGCACGTAACGGCGTAACGATATTGAAGGTGGATGAACGTAACCTATCCGATATTTCTACCATTATGCACCAAAAGCATAATCGCTGTGGCGGATTTATAGTGCATGGGTCTCTGGCGGAGGCACAGGCAGCACTGCTTCCTCCGTCATCCCCTGCAGTGAACAATCTTATCAGTTATACGATAGACAATGGCGTTACCGTGAATGCGCTGCAAGATGAAATCACGGAGGTCAATATCCGCTCCACTATAGAAACCCTGTCGGGTTTTACCAACCGCTATTACACCACCTCAACAGGTGTCGATGGGGCCGAGTGGATCAGGGACAAGTGGCAGGCTTTGATCAGTTCGCGCAGTGATGCCTCGGTGCAGCTCTATGGCCACAGTTGGGCGCAGCCTTCAGTGATTCTTACCATTCGCGGTCAGGCTGACCCCGATGAGATTGTGGTGCTGGGGGCACACCTGGATTCCACGGTTGGCTTTGGTACCGGGGAGGGCACCCGGGCTCCCGGTGCCGATGACGATGCCTCGGGAATCGCGGCGCTAACAGAAGTAATTAACGCCATAGGGGCAACGGGCTATAAGCCGGATAAAACCCTGGCGTTTATGGGCTATGCGGCTGAGGAAGTGGGTTTACGCGGGTCCGGGGATATCGCCAGTGACTACCAAAGCCAAAGCAAGAATGTGATCGGTGTCTTGCAACTGGATATGACCAATTATTTCGGCTCCAACAGCGATATCTATATTATTGACGATTATACCAACAGTGCCCAGAACACCTTCCTCAGGGATCTTGCCCAGACCTACCAGAGTGAACTCAGTGTCGGCACCACTTCTTGCGGGTACGCCTGTTCAGATCACGCATCCTGGCACAATCGGGGCTATGTGGTGTCCTTCCCGTTTGAAGCTGGTTTTGGTGGCTACAACCCCTACATTCATACCAGCAACGACACACTAGCCAACAGTGGTGGGGACGCAAACCATGCGGTTAAGTTTGGCAAACTGGCTGCAGCTTATGTCGCGGAACTGGCCAAGGGTACGATCGAAGATGATCCGGGCCCTGATCCCGACCCAGAGGAGCAGACCGAGAACTTCTCCGGTAGCGTGGTGCGGGGGAGTGAAGAGCATTTCGGGCCATTTAGTGCAGTGCCAGGTACGGGCTTTGTTGCGGATATGACAGGAACCAATGACGCCGATCTCTATGTGCGTTTCGGTGCGCCACCCACCTCGCGCGACTATGACTGCCGACCCTACGAGGATGGGTCCTCAGAAAACTGTACACTTTCGGTGCCCGGTGATAAGAGCGCGGTCTATGTGATGGTGCGGGGTTACAGTCCCCGGGATTCCATTTTTGAGCTGCAAGTCACCTACACATCAGAATGATGGTGAACAATGGAACGGGTTCGCCTCCAGAGAATGGCTTAGCCTCTCTCTATCCTTAAGGCGATGTGTAAGGATTGGCACACTTGCCATCTATGGTAGATTGGAAAGTGTGCCAAATTTTGACATAAATCAACCGCTAAGCCATGATCCCCGATTCAAGGGGCTTGCTGTTTGTTCGGGTGATGGATAACGTCAACAGTTGCAGCTTCTTAGCGCCGAAGTCAAATTTCTTGATGGCTGGGATTGTCTGGTCGTATCCCACAAGGGAAATAAGGCAGTTTTTAAAAAAAGAATTTCTGAGCTGTTTGCGCGCACAAATACCTATTGCGCACCGCGCTCCAGAGGTATCCAGTGGTGTGCTGTTCGAATTTATAATGAAAAAAGAGGACGGACAACATGCAAACCCATTTGCTGAAACCCTTGTCACTGGCGATCGCTGTCGCGCTGGCGATGCCTTTTGGCGGTGCTTTTGCGCAGGAACGGGAAGCGCAGTCCCCCGCTGCCGACAACCGTACCCTGGAGGAGGTCATCACGACCGGTACCCGCAAAGAGGGCGTTTCGCCAACGGAGACCCTCTCCCCGGTTGACGTGGTGGGTGGTGCGGATCTGGCTGATCAAGCCAGTTTTGACCTCACAGAGTCTCTGGCAAAAATTGCCCCGTCCTTTAACACCCAGCGCTTCCCGATTGCCGATGGCACGGCGTTTATTCGCCCCGTAACCCTGCGTAATCTGTCGCCAGATCAGACTCTGGTGCTGGTCAACGGGACTCGCCGGCACCGCTCTGCTCTGGTCAATCTGCAGCTGGCACCTCTGGGTACCGTGAATCAGGGGGCCCAAGCAGTGGATTTTGCCGCGCTGCCTGCCATGGCGATTGCGCGGGTGGAAGTACTGCGTGATGGTGCCTCGGCCCAATATGGCTCCGACGCCATCGCAGGCGTCGTCAATGTGATTTTGAAAGACGATGCGGAAGGTTTCAGCCTTTCCGCCCAGACCGGTGAGTATTTTGAAGGGGATGGCACCCGCACCAGCCTGGCGGCCAACACGGGATTGAATCTGTGGGATCAGGGCTTTGTGAACGCCACCGTGGAGTTATCCAGTGCGGATAAGACCTGGCGGGGCACCACCAACGCCGAAGCGGCTCTTGTAGGAGCCATTGTTGGCAAAGACCAGGTGCCTTTGGATGGTCTTGGCCAGCGCTGGGGTGATCCGGAGGTTGAGATGCTCAAATTCTTTGTCAACAGCGGGCTGGATATCAGTGACAGCGTCGAGCTGTACGGAAATGTTGGCTATTCCAGCAATGATACCATTTCCGATTTCTTCTACCGCGGCCCGGTGCTGGACCCGGAGCATAAGCTTTCCGCTGAAGCCACCTTGCAAATAGATTCCCCCGATGATCCCAACAGTGTTGACCACCTGCCGGACCCCGCGCCCCAGTCACTGATCGATTATATTGAAGGGCAGGGATTGAACCCGACCGACTATCTGGTGGCCGATGCCTCCAGTCCCAGCGGTTATGTGTTGCGCAACCCCATCTACACCCAGTTCCCCGGTGGCTACAACCCGCAATTCGGTGCAGAGATTCGCGATATCTCCGCCGTTGCCGGCGCCCGCGGTGTGCTGGATAACGGCCTGTCCTGGGATGTGCGCGCGCGGGTTGCGGAAAACGAGGTGGCGTATGTGCTGAAAGACTCCATCAACCCCAGCCTCGGCCAGCTGTCGCCCACCAGCTTCAAGCCCGGCACTCTGACCCAAGAGGAGTCCAGCTTAAACGCGGATTTCGTCAAACCGATGGATATCGCGGGATTCTTTTCGCCACTCAACCTGGCTTTCGGTGCCGAGTGGCGCGAGGAGACCTACTCCATTGAGGCAGGGGATGCCGCCTCTATCGCGGTGGGACCTGCTGCGGCTTTCGGCGTTGGCTCCGATGGTTTCCAGGGCTTTCCCGTGGAGGCAGCGGGTAGTTTCAGCAGCGAGAGTATCGCGGCCTATATTGATCTGGAGGCGGAGGTTACCGATGCACTGACACTGGGTGCGGCCCTGCGCTTTGAGGAGTACAATGAGTTTGGCTCCACTTCGGACTGGAAGCTCTCCGCCCGCTACGATGTCAATGAGCGCTTCGCCCTGCGTGGAACCGTAAATACCGGGTTCCGCGCACCCACCCCCGGCCAGGTCAATACCCTGAACGTCACCACCACGGCGGATTCCAGTGGCAACCTGATTCCCAATGGCACCTATCCGGTCAGTCACCCGGTGGCGGTGGCCCTGGGTGCGGTTGAACTGAACCCCGAGGAGTCTAAAAGCTATACCCTTGGTGCGGTTTTTTCACCGTTTGACAGCACCAGTGTCACTGTCGATTACTACCATATTGAGATTGAGGATCGTCTCGCCTTGCGCAGTCTTGCCATCGGCGATGCAGAGTTGGCATTGCTGCAGACTGCTGGGGTAGAAAGTGCGGTGCAAAAGCGCAGTAATGTCAACTATTTTACCAATGCCTATGATTCAGAGATATCCGGGATCGACCTGGCCATTACCAGTGATTTTGAAGTGGCCGGCAATCTGTTGGTCGTGGATCTGCGCCACAATCTCAATCGCCAGGAAGTGAGCAAAGTTGCGCAGAATACGATTAATGCATCGAGGGTATTCGACCTGGAAAATCAGGTGCCCAGTGATCGCACCACCCTGACCTTCGATTTTGAAACCGGTGAGATGTTCAGCGGTTATTTGCGCCTCAACCGTTATAGTGGCTGGGAGTCCACCGGTGGTCTCTTTGGTCCTGGGGATGCCACGGATACTTACAGCTATGGCGGTGAGTTACTGGTGGACCTGGAAGTAACCTTTACCCTTTATGAGGATTACAAACTCTCTGTCGGCGGTGAAAATATTTTTGATGTACAGCCGGATGATGAGCAGGACGGGACTTTGCAATTACTGGGGGTGCGCCAGGCGCTTACCTCGCCGTTTGGCTTTAATGGCGGTTTCTGGTACTTACGCGCCAGTGCGGATTTCTAATTGTTTTAACTTGCATAGTGTCTGGGGATACCCCGCTTATGGCACCTCGAAAGCCAGCTGCCATGACTTGTCCTGGAAAAGTTAGCCCGGCATTTCTGCCGGGTTAATTTTTGCTATAACCAGCGCATTCCCCCCGATTACCCTGTTGTCCTGCCCGCGGCCATGCGTGCATTGAAATCCAAAACCATTTGCGGCTCGTCGGTAAATACGCCATCCACCCCCTGTGCGGCCAGTAACACCAGGTCATCGGGGGTATTGACGGTGAACACATAGTGCTTGAGGCCGCGCTGTTTGGCGTCGGCGATCAGATCCGTATTGATAAAGTCGACGTTGGTGTGCAGGGAATAGGCCCGCAGAGGGGCTGCGCAGGCGGCAAGGTCCAGGGGAATGCCACTGAGCAAAACGCCACGGCGCACTTCCGGCAGCAGCCGCAGGCATTCGTACAGCTGGCGGTGGTCAAAGGAGGAAACGATATAAGGGTCGAAAGCGGTGCCTTTGTCATGTACGAAAGAGCGGATTTCCTCGACAAAGAGCGCGGCACAGTTGGGGCCCTTAAGCTCGATATTCAATTGGGCACTATCGCCCACCAATTCCAGAACTTCACGGAGGGTCGGAATGGTGCCGCCACAGGGCAGCGGCCTCTCGCGCAGTGTTTCGGGGCGCATTTCCGTGAGCAATTCACTGCCGGCAATCAATCGCCCAAGGCGTCGATCGTGTTTTACCAATAATTGGCCGCCGATATTCCAGACATCCACTTCGATGCCCCCCACCGCCATTTCCAGCGCATGGCCGATCGCCTGCAGGGTGTTTTCGCTGGCCCGCTGCTGGTAGCCGCGGTGGGCGAAGCAGAAGAGGGTGCCTGGTGCCATTGGTAGTAGAGTCCGTCCAAAGGGTTTGCTGCAGCCTGCCACTGACCTATTGCAGTGGGGTGACTGCTACCAAAGTTTACCCATTCTAATGGGCAATCGGCATAAAAAAGGCTTAAGGGTGCTTGGAAGACACTGCAACCTCTCAGGTCTGGAGATACCCTATCGATGTGCCTGCAGTCGGGATTCAGTCCCCGGCCAGGGCCCGGTAGCGGCCGCGGTGGAAGACCAGAGGTTCACCACCGAAAGCGGTAAATTCCAGTACGGTCCCGAGCAGGATTGTATGGTCACCGCCTTCGATACATTGGGCCCGGCTGCAGTGGAAGTAAGCTGCACACTCCTCCAAGCGGGGAATGCCATTGGGCCCCTCATACCAGTGTATCTGACCGAACTTGTCGCTTCCGCGGCCGGCAAACAGGTTGGAAACATGTTGTTGGTCGGCGCGCAGCACATGTACGGCAAAATGGTCGCGGGTGGTAAATGCCTCGTACCCGAGTGACTGCTTATCGATGCTCCAGAGCACCAGGGCTGGGTCGAGAGAGACAGAATTGAAGCTGTTTACGGTCATGCCTGCCGGTTGGCCGTCGGCGTCCCGCGTGGTAATCACCGTGACGCCGGTCGCGAACTGGCCCAGCGTGTCGCGCAACAGGCGGCTTTGCTGGGCAGATGGGGTGGTAGCTGGGCTTCTAACTATCGTCATACGGGGGTTGCTTGTACCAAACCTGTGCGAAGCCGCCATTTTAGGCTAAAAGCGTCTCCATTGCGCGTTTTGCCTCGAACACCAGCAAAAGAAGCCCGATTGTCAGTGTGTTCTAAGGCTCGCCCATCATAGGTTCACATTCCCTGCTGAGAGGTTCCCGCCGGGTGATTGCTGCTCCCGTCAGGGCAAATCCCAGCAGCTGTCCTTGGCCACTGCGGAATTCTGCGCACACCCCGGAATCATCACTATCAATCTGCCAACGACCCCTGGCGTGCGGAGGGGGCGGGCACACGGTGGTGGGGCGCAGGGTGGTTTTGATCGCGACCGGTATCACTCCGTAGTGTATGGGAGTAGGTTGGCCGCTGAGCGTTTTTGCCAGTGCGCGGGCGCAGGCCATCAGAGGGGCGACAAAGAAGAGCAGGTGGCCGTCTACCTCGGCGCAATCGCCGAGGGCGTAAATGTTTGGATCACTGGTTTGAAGCTGCCGGTCAACGGTGATGCCGCGATGGATTGCCAGCCCTGCTGCTTCCGCCAGTGCGGTATTTGCCTGCAACCCCAGGGCGGCAAGCGCTATGTCTGCCTCGATAGTCTGGCCGTTGTCGAGCTGGGCCAAGAGACCCTGGGGGCGCCGCAACAATTTCTGTACCGCACTGGCACAGTGAAAACGCACGCCACGGCTCTCCAGTGCGCCTTGTAAGTCGCGCCCAGCCGCTTCTGGCAGCAGGGAGGCCAGCGGCCAGGCCAGTGGGTCTACCAGGTCCACGGAAAAATCAGCTTGCACCAGATCGTTGGCAAACTCACAGCCAATCAGGCCCGCCCCGATCACAAGCACCCGTTGGCGTCCCACCAGTGCGGTGCGAAAGCGATGATAGTCTTTCAGGCTATTGATACGAAACAGGCGGGTGTGGGCGTCACCCTCAATGCAGGGCAGGGGACGGCAGTGGGCTCCGGTTGCCAGTACCAGCCGGTCGTAATGGATTTTTGCGCTGTGGTCCGCAGTTTCCTGTTGTACCGTCAATGCCCTGGTGTCCGGGTTGATACCAGTGACGCGGGTGTGCACCAGGATGTCGGCCTCCAGTTCACGGGCCATTTCCTCAGCACTATTCGTGCTCAGCTGCTGTGCGGTTCTGCCGTGGGAAAGGGAGGCGGACAGGAGGGGCTTGGAGTAGAAGGTACCGTCGTCACTGGTGATCAGCAGCAGGGGGGTATCGCTGTCGAGTTTGCGAAACTCTTTTGCCAGGTTGTACCCGGCAAGGCCGGTACCGAGGATGACCAGTGGATCGCGACTTGGCTGCGCCTCTGTGGCGTCGGGTTTTGCAAGTGGTTCTACCGGTGCTGCGGTTACCAGCACCATATCGAATTCCTCCTTGCTGATGCCGCATTGGGGACAGCACCAATCCTCCGGTATCTGCTCCCAGCGGGTACCGGGCGCTATGCCTTCCTCCGGGCAGCCTTTGGCCTCGTCGTAAACCCATCCGCATACCATACATTCCCAGATGTGGGTTGCAGTGGCAGCTTTGGGCGCGGTGGGGGGAGGGGTTGGGGACTGTGGGGGATGGCTCCGCTTCACTTCAAGCATGGCGAAGTCCCGCTTGCTGGCTCCGCACTGGGGGCAGCACCAGTCCTCGGGGATATCCTCCCAGCGGGTGCCCGGTGTTATGTTGTCCTCGGGCCAACCTTTGGCCTCGTCGTAGATCCAGCCACAGTTCTGGCACTCCCACACTCGGTACTCGGCCATAGACGCTCTCCTATCCAGACATAGGGCCGCAGCCGCCACAGGGTGGTCGGGGGCCGGCTCCATTGTATGGCCAAAGGCGCGTGGGCGTTAAGCGCGGATGCCGCTATTCAGTATTGCGCTGGGCAATGTTGGTGAGGGCGTTCTGATAAGTATCGGTAATTTCACCGGGATGACTGACAGAGACCCCCAGATCATGCACTAGGCCATCCTTGAGGCCATAGACCCAGCCGTTGACAGAGAGCTGTTGTCCTGAGCGCCAGGCGTCGTGCACTATGGTGGTCTGGCAGACGTGAATAACCTGCTCCAGCACATTGAGTTCACAGAGCAGGTCGGTGCGTTGATGTTGTTGAAACAGATTGATAAGGGTGTGGTGCTTGTCTCGGACATCCTGAATATGGCGCAGCCAGTTATCGATCAGTCCAAGTTGCTCATTGTGCAGGGCAGCCTGAACACCGCCGCAGCCGTAGTGACCGCACACGATAATGTGCTTTACCTTGAGGATTTCAACGGCGTATTGCAGTACCGACAGACAGTTCAGGTCGGTGTGCACTACCAAATTGGCGACATTGCGGTGCACAAACAATTCGCCCGGCAGCAGATCCACAATTTGATTGGCGGGTACACGGCTGTCCGCGCAGCCGATCCAAAGGTACTCCGGGGTCTGCTGTTCCGACAGTTTGAGGAAGAAATCGGGATTTTCCTCACGGGTTGCCTGAGACCATTGCCGGTTGTTTTTAAGTAGATGATCGAGTGGGTGCAATGTGACTGTATCCTGAGGTGATCATTTGGGCTCAGGATAGCGGCTTTGCCAGTGCAGGCCAAGGGTGTCTGGGCCTGTAGTGATATCAAACGAGTGCAGTCCCGCTGCCCTGTGTTGAGTCAACCCGGTAACCTGCTTGAGTGCCGGATCAAAAACCAATCGCCAGGTAAAAAGAAATTTGTTTTTATCGTCCATAAGACAAAAAAGTACGGCAAAGCCCAAAAACCCTTAGAGGAAGCAGAGAGGTATCTATGACATTACCCACCCCGGAGGCTGTCTCGGCAGTAACCATTACCCTGGCGGAGTACACCGACAGCCGCCATGCTAAAGATATTCTCGCGCTTATGGATGAATATTCCCGCCACCCCTTTGGCGGCGGGGTACCCCTGCCGGATCGATGCTGGGCTGAGTTGCCGGCAAAACTGGCTTCCTTTCCCGGTGCCTTTAGTGTGATCGCCTACAGCGACGGTGAAGCGGTGGGTCTGGTCAACTGCTTTACCGGTTTTTCCACTTTTGCCTGCCAACCCCTGGTCAATATCCACGATGTTATCGTTAGCGCGCGCGTGCGCGGCAAGGGGCTCTGTGCCGAAATGCTGGATTTTGTCGCCCGAGAGGCCAAAAAGCAGGGTTGCTGCAAGTTGACGATGGAAGTATTGGAAAAAAACCGCATCGCGCAGCTTGCCTATCGCAAAGCCGGCTTTAAACCCTATACCCTGGATGAAGAATTTGGGCAGGCAGAATTCTGGCAGCGCTACCTTTGAGAAGGATGAAACCCTCAGGGGGAGAGGCGGATGCTTCCCCGTTGCGCGCTTGGGCCCTGGGGCGTGTGCGCCTTTGAACACAAGCACTGGCGTGCAACTGCTGGTATCAAGAGGGTGCTTGGGGCCGCGGTGGGGGTTATTGGAATGCCTTACAGCAATTCAGTAATCGTATTGGGTCCGTTTCAGTTCCTTTCTTTCTTTTGCTAAAAGCGCAATCACGGCACAGGCGGCGATCAGGGAGACACTAAGCAACAATCCCAGTAGCGGCTTTTGTGCATAGAGCCAACCACCACTGGCGAATCCGATGGTATAACCACCGGTATGGACCAGCGCCAGCAGTCCAAAAAGCCTGCCGCTCCGTTGCTGTGACTGGCTTAAAAGGGCATTGTAGCCCGGCACAAGAAATGCAATGCCCACCACAAAGACCAGCAGTCCAATGGCTGCGAAGATGCTGCCCAGAGTTGCGGACAGCAATAGGGTGCCTGTGCACAGGGACGTCACACCCAGCATAAAGCTCAACTGCGGTGCCTTGAGGTGGCGCACCAGCCCCACCTGCACAAGGAAACCACAGAGTGCCGCGGCAGCCAGCAGCAATGCCGTTGTAGAGGCAGCGCCCAGAGCACTCAGGCCATATATATCCTGCAGGGCCGGTCCCATCAGCATTTGTAACTGACCCACACTGGCGGTGCCCAGGAAAGCGGTGGCAAAGAGTGCCAGTGCGCCGGGGGGCAGTGTGGAATTTTGCATTGTGTCCGGCCGCGCTATAGCCGGTTCGGCCTTTGGCAGCCCCATGGTCAGCAGCAGTGCCCCGAGTGGCAACAGTATCAACCAGGCCAGCGGCCAGAGACCACCGGCAATCAGGGCCGGCAATGCCAGCAGTGGCCCCAGTCCCCGGCCCAGATTCGCTGCAGCACTGAGTCTGGAGAGTATCGACAAACGCTTTTGCTGATCGCCCAATGCCACCGCCCATGCCTGACAGCAGGGGTAAATGGCCGCAGCATACAGCCCATAAACAACCCGGCTTGCCGCCAGCGCAAAAAAAGCCGCATTTTCCTCCAGGTGGCCCTGCGCCATCGATACCAGCAGGGCTACGAATAGGCACTGGGCGAGCAGGGCGCCGGCCAGCCCCGCCAATAAGACCGGCTTGCGACCGACTCTGTCGCCGAGCGCGCCCCAGAGTGGCCCGGCGATCATCAGACACAGGGTGCCTATGGCAACCAGGGCGCCAATACTGGCCAAGCTCAGACCAGATCGCTCAATGATCAGAGGGATTAGGGTGATTAGTACTACCTGGCTGGCGCCCTGGCTGGCCACGATCCAATTGATTCTGCGGAGGTGGGGGGTTAGCACATTCAGGGCTCCGCTAATTGAAATAAAGAAACACAAGAGAAGCCCAGGCTCCACACTGTGCGGAAAATCACAGCCGGCCAACTTTTCTATCGGCGCGCTTGAAGTGTGACAAATTTACCTGCATGATATTTTAAATGCAAAGCATTATTATTTTCATTTAATTTAAAAAGATCCATCACTATGCCCAATGCGCAATCCAGCGCGGTTTCGATCGACCGCGTTGCCCATCAGGTTTCTAGCAATAATCCGCTGATAAATGCGGATGGCTACTCGATGGATACAGCTGCGGAGAGAATGTCGGCCAACTGTTTTTTCAATGCGCTGTTGCGCGAAACCGGTTGCGGTCACTGGCACGGGCGGAGTGGGGGTTCGCTTCCCGATGGGATCCGGGCGCCGGCGGTCCGTATCCCGCTTCCTGAGACTGCTGCCGAACTGTGGTTGAATGTTTCCTATCGCAGCGAGTGTGGCAGGCATCAATTTGCACTGCCTGTGGTGTGGCGCAGAGGCGATGCTGACTGTTCAGTGATTGACCTGGCCCGAACTGCAGGGTTGGTGGCGGATGAGCCGTCATTTTTTCCCGGTGCGAGCAAGGAGTCCCGCGTGCAGTTCGTGCAGCGTGTCACTGCCAGTGTTGAGAATATGGCCCGGACGTTGCGTGCGCGCAAGGTCGATACAGAGCGTTTGTTTGCTCACCCCCTGACCTTCTCTGAGGCGGAGCAGGGGCTTTTGTGCGGCCACTCCATTCACCCGACCCCCAAGAGTTGCGACCCATTCACCCATGAAGACGCCGAGCGCTATGCACCGGAGTTTGGCAACAGCTTTTTCCTGTTATGGCTGGGGGTGGACCCAGAGTTTTTACGTGGCGCCAGCGGTACTGAAATCCACGAGAAACACTTTGCCGATCTGGTACGCGAGAGTGACCGCGGGCCCCGGGTGCCGGGGAAATTGATCCCCGTACCGGCGCACCCCTGGCAATGGCAACGGCTGCGCCGCGAACCACGGGTAGCCGGGCTGCTTGAAAATGGAAATATTGTGGAGCTGGGTAGCGGCTTGGTGCCCTGGCGCGCGACTTCCTCATTGCGTGCCGTTTACAGTGCGCAGAACCCCTATATGCTCAAATTCTCTCTCAGTCTGCGCCTTACCAACTCTGTACGTACGCTGCAGCCGCGGGAAATGGCGCGCGGCCTGGAAGTTCTGAAGGTGCGCAATACTCCCGTGGGACGCGAATTTTTCAACCGTTACCCCCGTTTCCAGGTACTGGCGGAGCCGGCCTATCTGATGCTTGCAGACAGTGAGGGTGCCCCGATTATCGAAAGTCTGGTGATGTTCCGCGAGAACCCATTCCGCGGGCAAAACGCCTCAAATACCTGCCTGCTTGCGACGTTGACCCAGGATCACCCCGGTGGGGCTCCCTGCCGTGCGGCGCAGTTAATTTTACAACTGGCGGAACAGGGCAACATTTCTGCTGCAGCTGCCGCCCGGCGTTGGTTTACTGCTTTTCTGGATACGGTGGTAGAGCCGCTGCTGATCGCCCAGGCCGATTTCGGTATTTTGTTTGGCGCTCACCAGCAAAACCTGATTCTTTCTTTTGAAGGCAGCCTGCCTGTAGCGGGTTATTTCCGCGATTGCCAGGGCAGTGGTTACAGCAAACTTGGAGAAAAACTGTTGAAACCCCACCTGCCCGATCTGGCCCGCAAGAGCGGGAATGTCATTGATGAACAAATGGCAAATCGCCTCTTTGTTTATTACCTCATTGTCAACAGCTGCTTCGGTCTTATCTCTGCGCTTGCCGCTGCAGAACTTTTGACCGAGCGGGAATTACTGGGTCAATTGCGCAACCGGCTGCAACGGCTCCATAACGGCCCGCGGCGGGACCGCAGCTGTCTGGGGTATCTATTGCAGGCTCCGACGCTTTGGTCCAAAGGCAATTTCCAGTGCGCCATTATCGGTATGAATGAAACCACCAGTGATGATCCACTTTCCATTTACCACACCATGGAGAACCCACTGATCGATACCTCCCAGCGCGATTCTGTGCAGGGCTGAGCGCCTGGAACGGTAAAAAACGAAAGGAAAACTGTATGACCAGTCCCGTGATTATGGCCGGGTTTCCCACAGTGCATCGTGGCGCACTGGACGATGGGCGCCGTTGGTGTGCGCTTGAGACGGGATATCGCTGTGAGCTGCACGCAGGTGTATTCGCGCAAGTGGCCTATATTGCCGGAGAGGAATGCGCAGGGATCAGCATTCCGACAGGCAATGTGCAAATGCCGGATTTGAATCATTGGCTTGACTGGCTCTTTTCCCTGAACCCGGCTCTGCAGCGGATCGAGGTGCTTATGGCCGGTAAAGTGCCACACACTGCGGGCAGTGAAATTACCCGTGTGGATTTCTATCAGCGTGCGTCAGTCTGGTATCGCGGTAATAACGGGGGAAGCTTTCCGCTGCAGTGGGTGGAGAATCACGTGGGCCTGCGTCACCCCCTGCGCCCCGAACCCGTTGATGGAGAAGTGTATCGCAGGCACTTTTACTCTCTGGGTATGGATTTCAGTTTGCGGTCTCTGGACCCGGAAAGTGATTTGATGCTTTTTACCGGATGGATGAATCAGCGCAGAGTAGCTCGATTCTGGCAAGAGGAAGGGGATTGTGACAAGCAAAAGCGCTATATCGAAACGGTGATTCAGGACCCGCACAAATATCCCCTGATGGCCTGTTTCGACGATATGCCCTTTGGATATTTCGAAGTCTATTGGGCTTATGAGGATCGCATTGCGCCGCACTGTGATGCGCAGCTCTTTGATCGCGGTGCCCATTTGCTGGTGGGAGACCGGCGTTTTCTGGGCAGCCAGTTTACCCGCGCCTGGTTCAATGGGGTTTCCCACTTCCTGTTTCTGGATGACAGCCGCACGCAGACGCTGGTGGGCGAGCCCAGGGCTGACCACGTTGCGATGCTGCGGTATTTCGACGGCATGTTTGGCTGGCAAAAGATAAGGGAATTTGAATTTCCCCATAAACGCGCGGCATTGGTGCTGTGTCAGAGGGGGAGATTTTTTCAGAGTATGGGGGGCGTATGAGGAGCAGGGACGCTTACTGGAAGCAGGCCAATCGCGCTCTGCTGGTAAAGGCACTGGCGGAGTTATGCTATGAGCAGGCACTGGTGGCAGAGCCCTTGTCTGAGGGTAGATACAGTGTGTCATTGGCCTCAGGGGTGAAATATCATTTCCACGCCTGGTTGACCATCTGGGACTGGCTCCTGATCGAGGCTGAAAGTATCGAGCGTGAGCACCATGGCCAGCGTGCCCCGGCCGAAGATGCGGCCCAGTTCTTTATCGACGCCGCCGGGGATCTGGAAGCCACACCCAGTACTCTGGGCAACCTACTGCACGAGTTGGCCAATACCCTGGTGGCCGATGTCGCTCTGCTGGAAAAGCGCGAAGGCCTCAGAGCGGAAACGCTGGCGCAACTGTCCGATGAGCAGTTGCAGTGCCTGCTGGATGGCCACCCGAAGGCCATGGTCAACAAAGGGCGGATTGGTTGGGGTGCGCGGGAATTCAATCTCTACGCCACCGAATCCGCGCAAGGCGTGCGCCTTTTGTGGCTGGCAGTCAGGCGCGCACTGGCGGTCAGTGGCAATAGTCAGGCCTGGGATTGGCAGCAGCTGCTGGCCGAGAGCCTCAGTGAAGGGCAGTGCCAGCTGCTGGACACAGTAAGGCGGGAAAAAGGCATTGACTGGCAGGCGTTTTTACCCCTGCCAGTGCATCCCTGGCAGTGGCAACGCCATATCCGCCAGCACTATGCCCGTCACATTAGCTGCGGTGATCTGGTCTTGCTGGGGGCATTCGGTGATGAATACCTGCCCCAGGTATCGCTGCGCACCCTGTCGAACCTGTCGCGCCCACAGGCGCTGCACATCAAGCTGCCGCTGACCGTGTTAAACACCTCCTGTTTTCGCGGTATACCCGGTAAATATATGCGCTGTGGGCCGATACTCAGCGCGTGGATGCAGCGGCTATGCGAGCGCGATACGACACTGCGCGCGCGCGGTACCGGCATTTTGCAGGAAGTAGCGGGACTGCATGTACCACACGTCCACCACGAGCAGATCGCGGGCACGCCCTACCGCTTCCGCGAATTGCTGGGCGTGACCTGGAGACAGAGCCCGGCGGGTCTGTGTGTGCAGGGTGAGCGCCACCTGCTGATGGCCGCCCTGTTGCAGAGGGATAGCAGAGGTAATTCCGTAGCGGTTGCCCTTATTGAAGCGTCCGGCCTGTCGGTGCAAGCATGGCTGGCGCAGCTCTTCGATGCCACGGTAGTGCCGCTCTACCATCTGCTCAGCCGCTATGGGGTTGGCCTGGTGGCGCATTCGCAAAACCTCACGCTGGTATTCCGCGACAATCGGGTCGTGCGGGTTCTGTTAAAAGATTTCCAGGGCGACTTGCGCCTGGCACAGGGGGATTTTCCCGATCGTGGGGACCTGCCCTCGGAAGTTGAGGCAGTGCTTGATCAACTGCCCCCCAGCCACATTGTGCACGACCTCTTCACCGGACACTTTGTGACAGTACTGCGTTATTTGTCGGCACAGATGGCCGTGGAGATCGGTTTGTGCGAGCTGGATTTCTACGCAGTGCTGGCCCAAGTACTGCGCCGCTATCAAAAATCCGTTGTGACAAAAGCGCCGCAGATGGCCGAGCGCTTTCAGCAGTTTAACCTCTTCCGTCAGCGGTTTGAGCGCGTCTGCATCAACCGCGTGCGCCTGCGCCAGGGCTATGGCGACAGCGCAGAGCGTCCGGTGCCCATTGTCGGTGGCGACTTGCACAACCCCCTGTGGCTGGCAGAACAGCAGCAGCCCGGGCAAATCCAACTCCAACCAGAAACCCTTTCCTCTGAAGAGGCTTCATTATGAGCGATTTTCTCGATCTCGCCGGTATTGGCGCCGGCCCATTTAACCTCGCTGTTGCCGCTCTGATACGGGGAAAATCACTGACGCACCGCTTCTTTGAAGCCAAGGCAGAGTTTTCCTGGCATCCCGGACTGATGCTGCCGGGAGCGATGATGCAGACCTCTTTTTTAAAGGATCTGGTGACGCCGGTGGACCCCACCAATCCCTGCAGTTTTCTCGCTTACCTGGTGGAGAAAAAGCGCTTCTACGATTTTCTCCACGCTGAGCAACGCACCGTGAGCCGCCGGGAATTCGCCGACTACCTCAGCTGGGCCGCAGGCCGCCTGGATTCAGTGCAAATGAGCAGCCGGGTGCAGAGTGTCCTCGACCAGGGCGCTTTTTTTGAGCTGGATGTGCATGGCCCCAATGGCCGGGAGCGGGTGTGTGCGAAGAACCTGTGTGTGGCCGCTGGAAAAAAACCGAATATTCCGCAGTGCTGCCGACCTCTTCTATCGGACAATTGCTTCCACGCCCTGGAAATTGCCCTGCGTAATCCCGATGTGAGCGACAAGCGTGTCGCGGTGGTCGGTGGCGGTCAGACCGGTGCCGAAGTGGTGATTAATCTGCTGGGCGGGCACTGGGGTTGCCCGCGGCAGGTAGTCTGGGCATCCCGCCGCAGCAATTACCTGCCATTGGACGAAACGCCATTTACCAACGACTGGTTTACCCCCGAGTATGTGGATGTTTTCCGACAACTCAGCCCGCGCCGCCGTGAGGAAATCGTTGCGGACCAAAAACTGGCTTCGGACGGCATTTCTCCGGCAACGCTCGCGGAGCTCTACCGGTTGTTCTATCGCCTGGCGCATATCGAAGGGGATTCTGGGCGTGTGGTGTTGTTGCCCAACCGGGCGCTTGTGGGCCTCTCCTGCCGCGGCGACTACCAGCTACAACTGGAAAATAACCTGTTGGGGGAGGCCGACGGTACCGAGTGGCTCAATGCGGATATTGTGATTCTGTGCACCGGTCTGCGTGAAGCCCTGCCGCCGTGTCTGGCGCCCCTGCAGGAGCGCATTCCCCGGGATGAGGCGGGGCGTCTCTTGTTGGACGATACGTTTGCCGCAAAGCTCAGTGGTGATTCCAGCGAGCGCTGCCTGTACTTTTTGGGTACCGGACGAACCAGCCACGGCATTGCGGAGCCCCAATTGAGCCTGTCTGCCTGGCGTGGTGCGCAGGTTGTCAATGATCTGCTCGGCAGCGAAGTCTATGATATCCGCCAGAGCGGCAACTTTATGAAATGGGTCACCCAGCGCGCAACCCAGGTAGCTGTGGCCTGACTTCTGGCTGTTCACCCCCAGCAATCCAGCGGGCCTTTCACCAGTGCCTCGGCTGTTGTTTTTTAGGTTGCAGGGCAAGTGCGCGGCGTTGCCAGTATTGCAAAACCCCGCACAGAATGGTCGCCAGCGGCGAGCTTATGGCGCATAAATCCACTAAGCAAACGTGCCGGGTAAATGCTAGACCCCTCCCAGCTTCGCATGGGCAGCAGCGGACGGAAAGCGCCTTTGCCGGATCGGTCACTCAATGGTTTATGGCAATGCACGTATTGCTGAGGGTAGCATTTTCGCTAAAGGTGGCGCCAAACCCGGCGTGATCTCCCTGCCATGTGTAATACTTTTTGATAGTGAACCGCTGGTCCGGTGTTATCTGTGCGCAGGGAGGAAATCTGCATGCGCTTGAACGCTACCCTTGCCCAGGGACGCTATCACTACAGCTGTGACGGGCGCGAAATGCCTGTACAGGACAGCTGGCAGTTGGGGCACGATGCCGAGGGGCGGCGCTCCCTGCTCAGCCGCCGCCTGGTGGGTGAACAGGGGTTCGGAATCGAGGTGTTCGCACTCCTCGGTGGCGAGCTGGTGAGCGAGTGCCATGTGTACTGGCGTGACGCAGTAGATGAAGTCAGTGCCCACTACCGCCTCTGCTGCCCCGAAGGGCGCATCCCCCGCCTGGGCGATGCCATTGAGGCCAGTTGGACCGGCCCCAATGGCCCGCAACAATCCCGTGTCGGGGGTGGCAACCGCCTGCTTTTTCCCCTGATGCGGGTCTTTATGGGACCCCTCCTGAAAACCCTGGTGCAGCACGAGCGGGGGCTGGAGGTGGTCTCACCGGATATTGTGGACCCCTCCCAGCGGGGCAAGCTATTGTCGCCCAGGGTCAGCCACCGATCAGCGCGGGGTATGGCCGGGGATGTGGCCAGTCAACGGACCCAGGATCTGGGCCCGGATATCAGCGGCTTTATTTACCAGGGGGATGAGGGAGAGCGGGATGCCCACTGCTATGTGGACAGTCGCAGCCTGTTGGTGGGGTATGATTGGCCCTCCAGCACCGGGCGTTTGTGGCAGGTGCGCCTGCGGGACCTGGAATGGTCGCCGGACCTGGCCAGCCTGGCCTCCTGAGTATATCGCACCCAGAACCTTTCAATTTGCGCTCCTCGATTGCCGATGGTGCACATCACCACTTCGTTTACCCCTTGAACCCCAGCCGACTGAATGGGAGCGTAGCGGGTGTCCCGGCACCGCCACGGCTCCCTGCGTTGTTGCAACTTTCCCTGAATTTTTATGCAATGGTCGCGGCTGCCCGCAGCGAGGGTAGGCGGGCGAACCTGCGGGTTTTTAGTGTGCCGCAGGAATCGGCGGGCAGGATTTTCCCAGCGCATCGGTGTAAAATTACGCCACTCTATTACTGTGCCAACGGGGGTGCCTTTTGCTCTGCGCCAGCTCCAATACCCGCAATCCAGTCCGGTTGATCATTTACCTGCTGCTGGCGGCCCAGTTTTCATTCAACACTGCATGGGCCAGTGATGGTGAAGTCCGCGAAGCGGAATCTCAGGTGCGGGAACAGCACTTGTACGGGGAGTGCCTGCTCGCACAACTGCTGGTCTCTTCTGCCGATAGCACTCTGGGGGAAATACGCCGGCTCTGTGCCGACAGGGTGCGCACACGTCTGGGCCCGGAGACGGGGGCAATGAAGCCGGGGCTGGTACTTGAGGAATACCTGGACAAAATGCCCAGGGATGCAGTGCTGCTTGGTGGCCGCGCCGAGGCAATCCGGGAAGCGGCCGATAACTCCTTTACGCTGGCCTCCCACAAAGCGAACTACCTGCTGCCCATCGTCTACAACCCGTCTCCACAGGCCGGTAGTCTGGCCGGGATCGAGGGCGGGACCAAGGGCGCTGACCTGGAAAATATTGAGGTGCAGTTCCAGCTTTCGGTACAGGTCCCCGTGTGGCGTGGTTTTCTCGGCAGCGCCTCGTTTATGAGTGTGGCCTACACCAATCGCAGTTTTTGGCAGGCGTATAACTCCGGTGGCTCCTCGCCGTTTCGCGAAACCAATCACGAGCCCGAGCTGATACTGACCTGGCTCAATAACTGGAATTTATTCGGTTGGCACAACGTGGCCAACCAGATTGCCTTCAACCACCAATCCAACGGCCGCAGTGAACCCTATTCGCGCAGCTGGAACCGGATTTACGCCAATTTTATTTTCGAGCGGGATAACTTCTCTATCGGTTTCAAGCCCTGGTATCGGGTACCGGAGAGCCGCGAGGATGACGACAATCCGGATATCGAGCATTATCTGGGCCATTTCGAGCTGAGTGGCCGGTATCGCGATGGCAACCATACAGTGGCCATGGTGCTGCGCAACAACCTGCGCAGCGACAGCCGCGGCGCCGTCGAATTGACTTGGAGTTTCCCCCTGGGCAACCGGGTGGATGGCTACCTCCGTTATTTTAATGGCTATGGGGAAAGCCTGATCGACTACGATGAGTCAGTACAGACACTGGGTTTCGGTTTTACCCTGGCCCAGGGTTTCTAGCCGGATCGGGCCCAGCCCCGGTCGGCTTCGGGAGGAATCAATGGGGTTTGAAGACTGTTACCGCCTCAGTGCTCACGCGGTAATTACCAACGATTCTGGCAAGATACTGCAACTGCTGGCCACCTATGCCAACCGCAGCTGGGGGCTGCCCGGCGGCGCCCTGGACCCCGGTGAAACCATCCACGAAGCCCTGCGGCGGGAATGTCGTGAAGAGTTGGGCCGGGATGTCTATATCGACTACCTGAGCGGCGTCTACTATCACCGAGTCTACAATGCCCATGTGTTTATCTTTCGTGCCCGCCTCGTCGGGCAGGGGCCTATCGTCCTCTCTCAAGAGCACTCCGAGATGGCGTTTTTTCCGCTGGAAAAGCTCTCCCCAGTACAGCGGCGCAGGGTCAGGGACTGCCTGGAATTCGAAGGCCATGTGCATAGCGATAAGTTCTAGCCTTCTAAGTTTTCTTGGCGATAGATATGGATAATCTGCTTGTATTTGGCGATTTTCGCCAAATACCGGTACACTGAGGAATTCCCGCGCCGCCTCCTTTAGTATTTGCCCTCCGGCCTTGAAGCCACACAATTCCCGGTCCTCCGCCTTTCTCGGAGTACCCATAAAAGTAAATAAAATCAATTAGTTAAAAAGATAAAGCGACAGCCCTGGGCAACGCGCGGGCTATGCTGATGGATGAGATGATGGGATTGGAACTGAAGATGCCTGCACCGGGCAACCTGAATGATGACGCGCAGAAGCTGGAATGTTACGTGGCTCTGGTCAGTGCTGACAGCAAACTGGCGGGGGATTGGGTCAGAGCCCTGAATGACACCGCCGCCCGGCACGACAACCCCTTTGGACTGGCCTTTAAAGCGGTTGCACCGACGGATATCGAGGGCCTGGCGCGGGAAGCGGATTGCCTACAGGCCGTTATTGTGGATGGCGGCAGCGATACCGACGGGCTGGAAGCGGCCGATGTACTCGCCGGGCGAATTCACGCGCTTCGCTCACAACTGAATATTTTCCTGGTGGCCCACGGCGCGGTCGCCGGCGCCGCCCCCCTGGCTGGCGAACCCGGTGGCGGGGCCCTGGCCAGCCTGCACCGCCGTTTTGACGAACTGTTCGATCGCCGCGAGGGCAACTTCAATCACATGTTTCGCCTGGTGCAGGCGTTTATTGCCCGCCGCGCTTCGACCCCCTTTGCCGACACCCTGAAAGATTATGTATTTTCCGCGCGCGATGCCTGGCACACCCCTGGGCACTCCGGTGGCGACAGCCTGCGCGACAGCCCCTGGGTGGGGGACTTCTACCGCTTTATGGGGGAGCATGTGTTCAATACCGACCTCTCGGTGTCGGTACAGGTGCTGGACAGCCTGCTGGAGCCCCACTCGGTGATCCAGGAAGCCCAGGACCTGGCCGCCCAGGCATTCGGGGCACGCCACACCTTCTTCCTCACCAATGGCACTTCCACGGCCAATAAAGTGGTGATTCAGCAGATCCTCGGCGGCGGCGGCAAGATTATCGTCGACCAGGCATGTCACAAGTCGGTACACCACGCGATTGTGATGAACCGCTGCGAACCGGTTTACCTGAAATCGGTGCTGCACCCGGAATTCGGTATCTACGGCCCGGTGAAGCGTGCCGACATCGAAGTGGCTTTGGATGAACACAGCGATGCGCGCCTGCTGGTCATTACTTCCTGTACTTACGATGGCCTGCGCTACGATCTGAAACCGATTATCGACTACGCTCACCAGCGCGGGGTCAAAGTGCTGGTGGACGAAGCCTGGTTTGCCCACGGTTTCTTCCACCCGGAGCTGCGCCCCACCGCACTGGAGTGCGGTGCCGACTATGTCACTCAGAGCACCCACAAGATGCTGTCGGCCTTCTCCCAGGCCAGTATGATTCATGTACAGGACCCGGATTTCGACGAATTCCGCTTCCGCGAAAACCTGAATATGCACGCCTCCACCAGCCCGCAGTACGCCATGATTGCCAGCCTCGATGTGGCGCGCAAACAGATGGCAATGGAGGGGTATGGCCGCCTCAAGCAATGCCTGCAAATGGTGGAGACCCTGCGCCGCGCGGTCAATGAAACCGGAGTATTCCGCGCCCTGACCCGCGACGACCTGATCGCCAAGCCTCTGGCCGGCGACAATATCCGCCTGGACCCCACCAAGGTGACCATCGATATTTCCCGCAGTGGTTATTCCGGCAATGAGATGCAGATCAAACTGTTTGACCAGTATGGTATCCAGGTGGAGAAGACCACCTACAATACCATCACTGTACTGGTCACCCTGGGCAGCACCGAAAGCAAGTTGTTGCGCTTGATACACGCCCTTAAGCAATTGGCCGGAAACACCCACCGGCGTATTCATGTGGGCGCACCGCGGCGTCTGCCGGAGTTTACCCGCTTCACCTGCCTGCCGGCGGACGCCTACTTTGCCGAGACCGAAGAACTGCCGCTGATGGACAATGGGACAAAGGCCACGCAAAAGCTGATCGGGCGCACCAGTGCCGATGAGATTGTGCCCTATCCGCCGGGCATTCCCGTGCTGGTGCCGGGCCAGGAGATATCCGCGCAGATCGTGCAGTACCTGCAGCAGTTGTTACAGGGGCAGAACACCACGGAGATCCACGGCCTGATTTTCCGCTCCGACGAGCCCATGCTGCGGGTGGTCAAGACGGTATCCGCAGGTGCGGATACAAAGGGCAAAAAGTCCACTGCCAACAAGGCAGGCAAATAGATACAGGATTGAATCCGGCACGGAGGCCGGTATGTTCGAGCAACCCAAAACCGTGTTGTTGGCGGGCGCCGCCGGCGGTATCGCAAAGGCCATCGGTGCCGAACTGGTTCGGCGCTCTGCCGATATTACCCTGCTGACCTTGAGCCGCGGCACAGGAGAGCGGGTGCCCGGCCACACCGGTGAACGCCGTCACCTGTCCGTCTCCCTCGACCAGGCCGATGCCATTGGCAGCGTCGAACATTTTCTGTGTGAATTTTCCTTACCTCCCCACTGGGTGATCAACTGCTGCGGGCTGCTGCACGATAAAACCCACGGACCGGAAAAATCCCTGGCTCAGTGCGGCGATAACTGGTTGATGCAATCCATACGCGTCAATCTGCTCACCCATCTACACCTAGCCCAGGCCCTGGACCGACAACTCCAGCGCCGGCAGCCGCTGCTGTGGGCCTCCCTGTCTGCCAAGGTGGGCAGTATCGGTGACAACCAGATGGGCGGTTGGTATAGCTACCGCATCAGTAAGGTGGGACTGAATATGCTGATCAGGAATCTGTCTATTGAGTGGGGGCGCCGGTTGGAAAACAGCTGTGTGGTAGCGATTCATCCGGGCACAACCGATACACCTCTCTCCAAACCTTTCCAAAGCAATCTTGCCCCCGGCAAACTCTACAGCGCAGTATTGAGTGCCCGGCGAATAGTGGATGTGCTGGAACAACTTGGCCCCGCGGATACCGGGCAATTGCTGTTTTGGGATGGTAGTCAGCTACCCTGGTGAAGAGGAGCGTTGTCCCGGTTTGCTGCCGGGAAAAGCAATCCTCATGCGAGGGTTCAGGGGCTGGGTCCGATTGCCATAAGGCCTTGAGTTACAAGCAGCTCTGCACCGTTCCGCCGGTATCCCAGAGGCGACAATGAGATAGGGTGTAGAATACTTTTTTAATTGTCGTGCCATTAATAACTGCAGCATCAGTCCTTTTTCTCTAAAAATACCACAAAAGTAAAAGCGCAAGTGTCTGCACCGGCCGTCTGCCTATGGAGGTTCTGGAGATGATTGGGTTTCCGTTTGCCTGTTCAGGCGTGGGCATTTTTATTTTTCGCTAGTGGATATGGCCAGTTTCTAGTGACTGTCGTGGTCGACCGGTATGGAATATACAATCGGCCGGGTTGTCGCTAATGTATCTAGATGGGGGAAGTTCCCTGGGTGAAAATTCTTCAGCCCAACAGTTTTGATAGCAGGAAACAAGATGGTGGATCATGGGGACATCACCCGGCTGGCTCGGCAGTTGGGTGTGGCGTTGGAAAAACGCAGCTGGCGCGTGACTTCGGCGGAATCCTGCACGGGGGGGGCGATCGCTGCGGCAATCACATCGGTGGCGGGAGCCTCCAACTGGTTTGACGGGGCGATGGTGAGTTACGCCAACCGTATCAAACACAGTGTGCTGGGCGTGGATGCCAAAGACCTGAAGTTGTTTGGCGCTGTCAGTGAGCCGGTGGCACGGCAGATGGCCTGTGGGGTGCTGGCGATGATGGATGCCAATCTGGCTGTTGCGGTCAGCGGTATCGCCGGCCCCGATGGTGGCACGGAAGAGAAACCCGTGGGCACGGTCTGGATTGCCTGGGCCCATGTGGAGGGGCAGGAGCCGGTTCAGATTGATGCCAGCTGCTTTCATTTCCAGGGGGATCGCACAGCCGTACAAGTGCAGACAGTGGTAGAGGCGCTCAAGGGCATGTTGGCCATACTGTCTGAGCATCTGCACTAGGGCCGCCTCTAAAGCCAATCCAAATAGCTTGTGGTAGGTGCCCTTAAGAGCCACCCTCTGCAAGATGGTCACTGAACCTGATCGTAGCGCAATAACTGGTTGCCTATACAGTAATCCTTGGTTAAGCTTGCCACCAATCAACACGCTTCGAAATACGGGAATGATCATGGATGCCAATAAAGACAAGGCACTGAAGGCGGCGCTGTCGCAGATTGAACGCCAGTTTGGCAAGGGCACAGTGATGCGTATGGGGGACAAGGAGCGCGAGCGCATTCCTGCGATCTCCACCGGCTCCCTCGGCCTGGACGTAGCCCTGGGCATTGGCGGCCTGCCGCGCGGCCGTATCGTGGAAATCTATGGCCCGGAGTCCTCCGGTAAAACCACCTTGACGCTGCAGGTGATTGCCGAGGCCCAGCGCAAAGGCGGCACCTGTGCTTTTGTGGACGCGGAGCACGCCCTTGATCCCATCTATGCCGAGAAACTCGGCGTCAATGTCGATGAGCTGATTGTCTCCCAGCCGGATACCGGTGAGCAGGCCCTGGAAGTGGCGGATATGCTGGTGCGCTCCGGTGCTGTGGATGTGCTGGTGGTGGATTCTGTGGCGGCCCTGACGCCACGTGCCGAGATCGAAGGTGAAATGGGCGATACCCACGTTGGCCTGCAGGCCCGTCTGATGTCCCAGGCCCTGCGCAAGCTCACCGGCAACATCAAGAACACCAATACCCTGTGTGTTTTCATCAACCAGATCCGCATGAAGATCGGCGTGATGTTCGGTTCCCCGGAAACCACCACCGGGGGCAACGCGCTCAAGTTCTACGCCTCTGTGCGGCTGGATATCCGCCGCATCGGCTCTGTAAAAGACGGCGATGAAGTGGTGGGTAACGAAACCCGTGTGAAAGTGGTGAAGAACAAGGTGGCACCGCCGTTCAAGCAGACCGAGTTTCAGATTCTGTATGGCGAAGGCATTAACCTAATCGGCGAGATAGTCGATAACGGCGTTAAGCTGGGTCTGGTGGATAAGGCTGGTGCCTGGTACAGCTATAAGGGCGACAAAATTGGCCAGGGCAAGGCCAATGCCACTCGATTCCTGCGCGAGAATCCGGATATCCGCCGTGAGATCGAAGATCAGCTGCGTGCGCAACTGCTGGGCGATTTGGTCCAGGCCAGTTCCGAAGAGGCTGCGGAACTCCCGCAGGAGTAAATGCCGTCTTCCCAAGAGGAGCCCTCCGCCAATCCGCCGCAAGCGCTGTTTGGTGCGGCGCTTGCGTTATTGGCCCGCCGCGATTATTCCTGCCTGGAGCTGAGACGGAAGCTGGTGGGTCGATTTCCCGATGCCGATTTCAATGCACTGTTCGAATACCTTCAAATACGCAACTACCAGTCGGACCGGCGTTTTGCCGAGGTCTTTGTCCGGGCCCGAGTCCAGCGTGGCCAGGGACCCCTGCGCATTCGTCGGGAGCTGCAACAGCGCGGCATCATGGGCGAGCTGGCGTCCAGCGCTCTGGAGCAGGTCGAGGTGGATTGGTTTGAGTTCGCACAGGAACAATTGCAGCGAAAATATCCCGCGCCCATCAGCGCGATGCCACTGGACCAGCGCGCAAAGGAATGTGCACGGCGCCAGCGTTATCTGGCCTATCGCGGTTTTCCGGCGGATGTGATCAGTTGGGCCCTAAATGCTCAATAAGCTTAGATCACTCCTTTTGATCGATATATAATCACCTGCTGGCCATTACCTCTATACCGATTTCGCCGTTGGAGTGTTGCATCTGAAGGACGCAACAGATGCTTCGTACCAGGGTATGTTGAGGCCCAATTTTTGAGAAATACATCAGGTGATGAGACAGAAGAATGCCGGCGTCCATCAATCCCACTGGCAAATATAATCTGCGATTATGAATCCATAGAGATGGATTGCCGGTTGAATAATCGGTAAAAAGATAACGATAAATGGCGCAGATTGGTTTATTGGGCGGAATCTGTCTACTGACTGTTTGTAACACAGTTACTAGTAAAGCAGGATGGGTATTCTTTCCTTCCGACCCGGTAGTATGTTTGCAAACTTCCTAAATGCCACTGATTGTTCACTGCGTTTTAGTGGTATCTATTTTTAACCACCGCGGATTCTTCTCCTATGCAATGCCCTTGGGGTTGCCGCAACGGTTGCGCTGCAAAATTTAACCAAATCTTCATCTAGTGGTTGTCGCCTCAGCATGCACGCAACGTCTTTGCATGGGTTGGGTGCACACTCAAGCCTGCTGTGTTTTCAGTGATAGTTTGCACAGGGTTTGAGTGGATGTAGGGTTGGTTTGCCAAGTGGAACAACTTTAGTATGTGTTACGAGGTGTATCTCGCTGCTGGTTGTTGATTCGTCAAGATCAACCAAAAAAATACACCGTCTGTACACTTTGGTTCATACACCAGAAATGAAAATATCTCCACCTAAAATCGAAAAAACATGTCGCAAAACCCAGGTTCATGCGTCTTTGCCTTATAGTAGCAGGCATAAGATGACTCCAGAGGGATAGGACGGCTCTTTATGTCAGATAGGTTACCGTAGTCACGTGAAGATAAATCGACCAGGCGTTGCCAGCGATAGCGTCTTTCTGGCGTTATCAGAAGAAAGACCCAAGATATTAAATTTCATCAGAAAGCGAGTTCGCAACACACAGGAAACGGAAGATATTTACCAGGAGGCCGTAACCCGGTTAACCCGGCAGATCAGCAACAATGAAAATCTTGACAATCCCATAGGCTACTTGTACCGCGTCGTTATCAATCTCATTAATGACAGCATGCGGTATGGAAATTCACATGCGATGGAAATGCTGAGCGATGACATTACCAGTCAGGACCCACAACCCGAGGAGAGAGTGGATGACCAGCAACGTCTTGCCATGTTTATCAAGCTGCTCAACAGGCTGCCGGTAACAACCCGAAATATTATTGTTATGCGTAAATTGCACGGAAAGAGCAATATCGAAATCGCTGAACAGATGGATATCTCCGTAAAGGCTGTGGAAAAAAAACTCAATCGGGCTCTTAAGATGATTGAGCAGAATATGGAGCAACATTTTTAAGCTTCAAGAATTTGATCGGCGTTATTGACGGTTAAATTGTGAAAACAAAAGCACTATGAGCAAAGAAATTCCAATCAACCCACGGGAAGAGCAGGCAATCTTTTCCTGGTTTCTCCACGGCGCCAAGGAAAAAGCTAGCCCACAAAAAATCAAGAATTTTGAGGTCTGGCTTCGCGAGAGTCAAGCTAGATGTAAACTGGCTCAAAGAATAGAGCGTATTTGGAATCATCAAAATTTTGAGCAGGCACTTCTGCAAATCGAGCAAGTCAGTCACAGGGAGCAGTTAACTTCCAGAAAGACATTCATGCGCCCATGGTATCTGGCAATTGCCGCAAGTTTACTTTTAGTGATGACAGCCACCATTATGCATAACTCAAATACACAAAGAACAATAAAATATATATATCAAACGGAACCCAAACAGGTAAGCAGGCAGAAACTCACAGATGGCAGTATCCTGGACCTCAGTGCCACAACCAAGGTGGCAGTAAGCTTTAACGAACGGAAAAGGCGTATTCGTCTTTTTAACGGCGAAGCCCAGTTCTCTGTTGCCAAGGATCCCAGCCGTCCATTTGTCGTAGAATCCCGCCAGGCATCCATACGTGCCCTGGGGACTATCTTTAACGTGGATCAGCGATATGGATTTACCGAGTTAACCGTTCTTGAAGGTGAAGTCGTCGTTAATCCACTCGAGCAAACAAGAAAACGCTATGTAGTAGCTGCTGGAGAGATGCTGAGGATCACTGAGCACAGCATTGGTGCCATAAAGACTTTCGACCTGGCCCACTATAAAAGCTGGATAGATGGATATATCCAGGTGAAGAATCAGCGGCTCTCGGATCTTCTGGTAGAATTTAACCGTTTTACCGATACCCCCCTAACCACCAAAGGGCACGAGATTGGAAGCCTGTTGGTCAGTGGGAGTTTCGATCTGAAAAAAATAGATACCAATATCCAGATTTTAGCCAAGCTGCACAACCTGAAAATTCAACACCAGGGGTCGCATAGGGTATTGGAAAGCTCAGAGGAGCAAACGCCTTAAACGGTGAAATAGGAATCAGAAATCTGCAGAGATACGCAGCTGGAATTTTCGGTTTTCTTTATAGCCCATAAAAAGTTGGCCCGCCTGCTCGTAGCGGTGTTCTCCCTGAAGAAGGTTTTCTACAGAGATAACCCCATGGAGATTGGGCATAAAGCGCAGGGAATAACTCAGGGAAAGATTATTGGAGCTGTTCCGGTATACATGGGGCACATCGCGGGTATCACTTGTAGTAGTTCAGACTTGATCTGACAGTTACCGGTTTTTCTGACGGTGGTCTGTCAGGTCAGGTTCAGTTCACGAACTTTTCCATCCAGATCTTTTTGCCATCTTCAAGCGTTTGTACAGGCGTACGGCCACAGCACTTCTTGCCTTGGTGGGTTCGTTCATTATTGTAATAATTGAGCCATTCGTCTAGATCCATCTGTAGCTCCTCCACCGAGCCATAAATCTTGCGTCGTAGTGACGGCTGATAAAACTCCTGCAGAATAGTCTTGTGAAATCGCTCACAGATACCATTCGTTTGTGGGTGCCGGGCTTTTGTCCTCGTATGCTCAATCTCATTCACGCTCAAATACAGCTGATAATCATGCTGCTCCAGTTTGCCACAGTACTCGGTGCCGCGATCAGTCAGAATACGCAGTACTGGTAGTTCATGCGAAGCGTAGAATGGCAGCACACGGTCGTTCAGAAGGTCTGCTGCAGTGATTGGTGTCTTTGTTGTATACAGCTTGCATTGCGCCACTTTTGCGTAGGTGTCAACGTAGGTCTGCTGGTATACACGTCCAACGCTTTTGAATGGCCCAACGTAGAAGGTGTCCTGGGAGCCCAGGTAACCAGGATGTTGAGTCTCAATTTCGCCGCAGGCTTCGTCATCATGGCGTTTGCGTTCCAGAGCCTGAACCTGTGATTCAGTGAGAATCAGACCTTCCTTTGCCACTTTGGCTTCCAGGGCTTCCAGGGCTTCCAGGGCTTCCAGGGCTTCCAGGGCTTCCAGGGCTTCCAGGGCTTCCAGGGCTTTCAGGCGGAGTCTGAAGTTAGCCAGGTCATGCCGTAACCAGATACTGCGAACCCCGCTAGACGACACAAAGACACCGCGCTTACGTAGCTCATTGGATACCCGTACCTGCCCATGAGCAGGCTCTTCAAGGGCATAAGCCAGCACTGCTTCTTCGATAGCTGAGTCAACGCGATTCTTGTGATTTGGCACCCGCCGGTTCTTCTCCAGCAGGGCGTCCACGCCGCCGCTGGATACGGCTTCTTTGTAACGATAGAAGGTGTCTCGCGATACGCCGAGCATCTTGCAGGCTTTGGAGATATTGCCGAGTTCTTCCGCCAGATTGAGCAGACCGGTCTTGTGTTTAATGATGCGATCGTTAGTATGAATCATGGGGTTTATCCTTGGTTTTGGTTTCAGGTTTCGTCACCTTCATCAAAACCAATAAACCCCCTCTTTTCAAGGAGATGTGTCAGATTTGGTCTGAACTAATACACATAAATGGTATGCACTTCAAGGTTGAATCCGCGAGGTCAAAAAAACACCTTCAAGCGCACTGTCAATATCTTTGTGGAATGCCAGGAAATTCATCTCGAAATCCCGGTCGCGGTTATTATAGGCCCAGCGCAGATCCCAACTCCTGACCTGTGCAATCTGCAAATACGGATTGCCCGTCACATGGATACGCAAATCAACATCCTCATACCGTTTCGGCATCAGTTCGTTTACGTTGGGCCAAGCCACGGTTTGACTGTATCCTAAACTCAGGTTATGCAAGCCAGAGGGAATATAACTGAGTGCTGCGGAATATAGGTTGTGTCCTTCGTCAAGCAAGGGTGCCCAGCCTTGCGGGGCGCGATCCCAGAAATCCGCCTTTACCGTTTCCCGCTCGCGCCGCACTTCCAGTAAAAGTTACCATCTAATGCTGGAGGATTCACATTAATGCGTATGGGGTCATTCAATAGGAAACCATCGGTACCGGGTTTGCCAATAATATTTCCGGGCGTGAGTATCTCTGCGGGATCATTCTGCTCCAACAGCTCCCAGCTTGAATCTATCTCTCCCTTGGGAGTAAAAATATATTCCAGTAAGTAGCCGCCCTGCAGACTGTTCAACAATTCATATCCCATCTTGATAGCGCCAGATAGGGTATCCAGAGACCAGTCCCGCACAGCACTGATGCCACTACTAAAACTCTCCTCCTGCATCCCCTGCTGCTGGTATCGAAACGGTAGGATAGGGAGGGCGCTGGACGCAGATACTGAAAGTCAACCCCATAAGGGCGCTGGTAGCGGGAAGTCGCCGAGGTTGAATGCCACTGCAGATCCCAGAGCGCACTGGAGTCAATCAAGTGGCTGCCATAAAACTGCCCCAGCCATACCTGCTTGCCCGTCCAGTGGTGCAGGCTGCGCAGGCGCTCCGGTTCAGCATAAAAATAGCTCGAATTGGGCTCCTGGGTTTTAATCTGCTCGTTGTAAAGGGAGCTTTGCCTCAGCGACAGGTAATTGGCTCCAATATGTTGTGTGTCTCGCCAGCTATAGGCGAATGCCACCAGAGTATTGGCATTGATCTGGTTATCTAGCCCGCGGTGTTGTGAACTTTCGCAAGCCAGTTATACCACTTTGAGTTCATCGTTGGCTGAAACAAGATTGCGCCGGCTCATAACCCGGGATTGCTGGTCCACTTGCTGCTAGCGGTTTTCATACCCCATGGAGGCACTCACGCCCCAGTGATGGTCCCCCTGCTGCCAGTGATAGGTACCACTCAGGCTCAGCAGTCCATCCACTCCTGCGGTACCTTTGGTGAGCGTATAGTGGGTGGGTATTGATTCTCCCGCCGCTTCCCGCTCGGCTTGCGGCCAATGATCCAGGTTTCCATAGTGGGCACCCCCGGCAATAGCCGCTGGCAGTTTGCGCTGTGGATCCTGTGACCCCAGCCAATCCCGATCACCGGTATAGCCGCGCAAAACCGCCTGGCCGGTGGTACCGCTTGTATAAGCGCTGCCGGCAACCAGATTCAGGGTGTTCTCGGTGGAAATGCGCCGGGTTTCAATATTGACAACGCCGGCACTGGCATTGCCCGGCGCATCCGCAAACACCGATTTGTGTAAATCCACATGGCTTAAAATCTCCACCGGCACCCGCTGGCTGTAGGGTTCCAAACTGAATCACCCCGGGTTTCTCGGAGGCTAACTTTCTTGAGAGAATTAGCCAATGAGCAAACAACCTGGATACTCCCCCGAAGTACGGGAACGCGCAGTTCGCATGGTGTTGACCGGCGAGCACGAGCATAAATCACGCTAGGCAGCGATTACATCTATCGCCTCCAAGATCGGCTGTACGCCTGAGACTCTACGATCATGGGTCAACAAGATAGAAGTCGATAACGGCACTAAGCCCGGCACCACTAGTGGTGCCGCAGCCCGCCTTAAAGAGCTGGAGCGCGAAGTCCGCGAGCTGAAGCGCGCTAATGAGATCTTGCGCAAGGCTGCCGCTTTTTTTGCCCAGGCGGAGCTCGACCGCAAACCGAAGTAATGGTGGCATTCATTGATCAGGAGCGTGAGGCGCACGGTGTCGAGTCAATCTGCGAGGTTCTGCCGATTGCACCGTCGACTTACTACCGCTACAAGCATCTACAGGCCAATCCAGAACAGCGCTGTGTGCG
>NZ_JBLBUB010000033.1:0-44737 GCF_047289955.1 Microbulbifer jejuensis | reverse complement strand
TCAGGGGGAGGTTGATGCAGTGGTATGCGATTTAAATAACCGCCCAAGGAAAACATTAGGCTTTGAAACACCAGAAGATTTAATGGATAATTACTTGGCGGCACAAGCCGCATAAATGGTATGCACTTCAAGGTTGAATCCGCGTCTTTTTTCAAATCAGAAAGGTGTTGAAAGTACCGGCCTGACAGAGCACTGTATTACCGTGAAAGCTGTCAGACCGGGTCGGATTTCCGGACTACAAATTACCACATAATAAATTCTGTCTCAGAGAGGGAATAAGCATCGATTACCAGCGGCCAGTACACCGAATTGTTCAAGCGCAGATCGTTATCGATATACCACCTTTGTGCATCCGAACCATTACATACACGCCATTCAACCTGATGCGCCTGGCTACTGTTTACATCCAAGCATTTACCGTCATTGTAGATGCTTCCATCAATATTGATTTGCAAAAACTGGTTTCCAGCCTCCTGGTCGTTATAAGGTTTACAATCACCATCCAGCAGCTGGCCACCCTCATCATCAAGGCAGTCAAGAACACTGCTGTCAGCAAGCATTAAGCGACCTTGCACCTCTGGATAAAGCCATTGCTGATTGCGGTTCGATGCATTACAGCCCCAAAGCCAGACATCATTTCCATTTGACGTGTTGCCTTGGCTGAGGTCGAAACACTTGTTGGTATAGGGATTTTTTAGCTGATTTTTGGCAATCAGCCACTGCTGGTGACTATTATTGCTATTATCACTGCAATCCCAAAGCTGAATCCTGTTGCCGTTTTCACTGCCACCGCCGGAATTATCCAGGCACTTGCCCAGCGAACGGACAGTGCCATCAGTTGAAAAGGTCCAACGCTGTTCCGGCACCTGCGCAGGAAGATCCATGCATTCCCAAATAGTGATCTGGGTGCCGTTATCGGTTTGAGCGCCGCTGACTTCAACACACTTGTTATAGTCCTTTACAGGCACCAGATTGCCTTCTCTGGCGGGGATTACCCAGGAATAATCTGCCTTGAAGGCCAGCCTATCGCAATCAAACAGATCAATATTTTCTCCATTTGCATTGGCACCGCCGGTGTGCCTGTTGACGTCCAGGCACAGTCCTCCATGTGAATTTTCAATAAAACCATTCCGATGATCCACAGCCCACCGCTGGCTTGTGCTTCCCGGAACACATACCTGCAATTGCACGTTAAACTGATCATTTGCATCAATGCCCATGCACAACCCCATAGCGCGGATGGTTCCATCCGGTGAGAATGACCAGCGCTGTCCCGGCCGGTTCTCACAGTCCCACAACTGAAGATTGGCCCCGTTGGTTGACTGCCCCCCAGTAACCTCTACACATTTGGTTTTATCCCTTAAACGGAGCGCCAAATGGCCTTCTCCAGCAGCGCCGCCCAACTGGAATCCTACGGCTGCATGATCTGAGTAAATCGGCAGGTTCCTCCCGCCAAAACCCGCAATGAAATCACTGGAAACGGCAAAATCAAGCTCCCCGGGTCTTTCATCGTTGGTTGGAAAGACATGTGTTGGCTGAAAGCTCCTGTAGAGATGACTCCCGTTTGGTAAGGTCGGTGTCAGGTTCGGCAGTGTGTTGCCGTTAGCATCCGGGTATTCATGATTTTCCAGATCCCGGTTAAAGTCCCCCAACGCCAACCAGGAAGTACCGGCATGGGTCAGCGCGATCTCCTCCAGTATGGTATCTGCATTATTAAGCCTGGTACGCCCATATGAACCGGCGTGGATGGTGTAGACAGTGGTAGGGGTGCTGCCTTGAGCGCCTGAATTGATGGTAATTCCGAAACTTTCACGACTTGTTCCCTCGGTTGCCGCATGAATATAAACATCACTGGCCCGATACCGTGAAACAATGGCAATATTGGTACGCCGGCCATCGGAAGGGGTGTCATGATCCCCGAAGACAGGCAGGTGATAAATATAGTAGGTCTGTCTGTTTACGGTCCAGCTGTACTCTGAGACTATCGCTCCGGGCGCTTCGGGATCTTCCCAACTATTGAGGGGCGCACCGGCCGAGGCTGGCACCGCCCCGACCTCTTGTAGCGCCACCAAATCCCGCGAAGCCCCCAGATATTCTCTCTCACCGGTTAAAATACCTTTAACGTCCACCTCCCAGGTGCTGTCGGCATCACTGTTTGCACCTTGCATATTAAAGGTGGCAAAACTGAAGTCGCCGATATGTGCCTGGGTACTGCTTGAAAATAAAAAAAATAGTAGAACTGCGAATGCGCTTTTTATAATCAAAGGTAGTCGTCTATTTATTGCAGTCATATGACAAATCCCTGTATCTTTTTTAAAATAATTCGAACGAAATTAAGCGAACTGCCCTTTATTTCTCCCTTGATCCGAGTGATCGTTATAACATTCCTCTAACAGCAGTTACAACCACCAATGGTTATTTCTCGGGCAGATTAAATCAGCATTTATCAACCTTACAGTTCAGCCAACTTCCATGCGCTTATTTGGTATCGACCTTGAAATACCGATTCAAATTTCAAATAATATCGCAAACATTTTGACTATCGATCTTTTCTGTAAACAGACTGCTTCAAGTCATATGCGCTTACCCACCATCTCCACAGATTCTATCTTTCAAGCGCAAGAGTAATGCACCGGGTAACCTTCAACTGCCCAGATCCCGGCGAAAAACAATTTGTGAATTAAAGAGAGGATACTTAAGGACACAGATAAAGAGACGAGCACAGATTGATATCGAAATCGCTCTTAATACTGCGACATCTTGAAAGCAGCCTTTCTACCTATTCAAGCATAGAATACCTATTAAGCAAACCCAGGAGACATACTAGTAAAGTAGGAGGAAAGAATACCCTTCTCCCAGAACCCTATGAGGCATGGATGCCGATTACGAGCGTACAGGGATGTATTCACAGCACATCCTGGGAGAGGGCATTTTTTTCCTACCGATCCGATAGTATGTGTCCGGAAGATACGCTTTGACACTCAAGGCCAGGATTGTGCGGTATGTTTTACCGGGCGCAACCACAGGGATACCAGATAGCGCGAAGTGGCATTTTAAAAAGTCGTGAACGACTCATGGCTGGGAGGAATTATTGAAACGTAAGCTGCATGACTTCAAGCCAGCGATCGAACATGGTGACCACCTTGGAAAATATAACTTCACTTTTGATCCGAACAGCATTCTTCCTGCAAGAAGTCTACCACTGCCTGAAGGTGCCCGTAGTCAGGCTGGCAATATAGCGTTCGCCCCTCTCGATTTTGTGACAGTAAGTTCGCTGAAACAAGGCTTGATAAATGGTGTGACAAGGTTGAATTAGGAATGCCCAATTCTTCCTGAAGGGCACCAACCGCCAGACCCTGATGCCCCGACTTCACCAAGCGTTTAAAAATCGCCAGGCGGGTTGGATGCCCCAACTCTTTCAGCGCCTTTGCAGCAACCTCTAAGTCCACGGTGATACCCTCTGCAATTCAGATATTTCCATATTACCAGAAATAGCTTGACATAAGACAATAATATTTCTATTTTTCTAGAAATATAGTTTTACGGGAAAACAAAATGACTATCAGCGCTGAAATGTTCATTGAGTCAGCCAGCCTGTTTGTGCTTCTAACGGCTGAACTTACCGGTCTATTTCTGGTAATCAGTTACGCCGTTGGCTACCTGCAAACCAAGTTACCACCGGAAAGAATCCAGAGGATACTGAGCGACAAGCATGGTCATGGCTATGTTGCTGCCGGTTTCCTCGGGGCAATCACACCCTTCTGTTCCTGTTCAACCATACCCTTTCTAAAGGGCTTGCTGAGGGCAAAGGCTGGATTCGGAACCATGATGGTTTTCTTGTTCGCAAGCCCTTTGCTGAACCCCATTATCATCGGACTCTTTATAGTGACCTTCGGGCCACAAGTTACCCTATTTTATTTTGTTGTCGCCATGAGTGTCTCGGTACTTGGCGGCATTATCCTTGAAAAATTGGGATTCGAAAAATATGTGAAACCGCAATCCTATCAGGAGCCGAAACCAAGCGAATGCAGTACCGACTGTGGAGAAAAAACGGAACCGGTTGCTACCTGGAAAAAAGTATGGATATCCACCTGGTCTGACTTTAGAAGGGTTTTGCCCTTCCTCCTTGGCGGCATTGCCATTGGCTCTTTGATCTACGGTTTTATGCCGACAGAATTCGTGGCACATGTAGCCAGTGAGAACAACCCTTTTGCCGTTCCGGTAGCCGCGATTATCGGGATACCTCTTTACATTCGGGCAGAGGCCGTTATCCCATTAAGTGCGGCACTGACGGCAAAAGGCATGGGCCTGGGTGCAGTGATGGCGTTAATCATCGGCAGCGCAGGGGCAAGTTTGACCGAGGTGATATTATTGAAATCAATTTTCAGGAATCAGATGATTGTAGCTTTCTTGGTGGTCATCCTGGGCATGGCTACTGGTGCAGGGTTTCTTTACCATTTCCTTTTTTAAAATTACCGACACTACCACCTGCGGTTTTCACACAGCCACAGACTGAGCGGTGCGATCACCTCAGTCGGGCAAACAGTCTCCAGCGCTTACGAACCACAGAGCTCAAAGGTTTACACTGCACCCGATACCAATACAGGTTATACAAACCTCGGACATGCCGGCAAGGGATTGGCTCCTCTACTGTACATGGAGGCCATACCTAGCTGGGGCAATCGGGTAAATAGGCTGGTGAAGTAGAAGCCGGGGGCAAAAAACGCGGCAGAACCTCAACGGGTTTCGCCGCGCCCTTCTTCCATCCGATACATTGAATCGATATCGGAAGAAGGCTCTAAGCGTGCATTTCCAGCAACAGCGTATTCAGGCGCCGCACATAATCTGCTGGGTCCGCCAGCTGATTACCCGCCGCCAGGTTGGCCTGGTCCATCAGTATACTGGTGAGATCCGCAAAGCGGTCTTCGTCCTGCTCCTGATCCAGGCGCTGCACCAGTGGGTGAGACGGATTCAGCTCAAAAACAGGCTTCGCCTCTGGCAGCGCCTGTCCGGCCTGCTCCAGAATGCGGCGCATTTGCGGCCCCATATCCTGTTCAGTAACCACCAGACACGCCGGGGAATCCACCAAACGGGTGGTGGCGCGCACAGATTCAACGCGGCCGTCCAGAACCGCCTGAACCCGCTCAACCAGGGCACCGGACTCCTGCTCGACTTTCTCGCGCTCGGCCTTATCCTCCTCGCTTTCAGCTTCCCCCAGATCCAGGGCGCCCTTGGCCACATCCTGAAACTGCTTGCCGTCGAACTCATTCATGTGACCCACAAACCACTCATCCACCTGATCGGTAAGCAGCAGCACCTCAATGCCTTTCTTGCGGAACACCTCCAGATAGGGGCTGGATTTGGCAGTGGCGAAGTTATCTGCGCACACATAGTAAATAGCCTTTTGGCCATCCTTCATGCGGCCAACGTACTCTTCCAGGGACTGGTCCTGCTTCTCCGTATCGGTGTGGGTGGTGGCGAAACGCAGCAGTTTGGCAATTTTTTCTTTGTTGGAGAAGTCCTCGGCCGGGCCTTCCTTCAACACATTGCCGAACAGGTCCCAGAATTTCTGATACTGATCCGCATCCTTTTTCGCCAGCTTGTCCAGCATATCCAGGACACGCTTGGTCAGGGCACTCTTGATCGCATCGGTATTGCGGTCTTTCTGCAGAATTTCGCGGGATACATTCAGGGGCAGATCATTGGAGTCCAGCACGCCCTTCACAAAGCGCAGGTACAATGGCAAAAACTGCTCGGCGTCATCCATGATAAAGGTACGCTGAACGTAAAGCTTCAGGCCGCGAGCGGCATCGCGCTGGTAGAGGTCAAAGGGTGTGCGCGCTGGGATATACATCAGGCTGGTGTAATCCAGCTTGCCCTCTACCCGATTGTGACTCCAGGTCATGGGATCGTCGAAATCGCTGGAGATATGTTTGTAGAACTCCTTATACTCCTCGGATTTCAACTCGGATCTGGGACGGGTCCAGAGTGCCTGGGCGGCATTGACTGCTTCAAACTCAGGCGCTTTTTCTTCCTGCTCTTCACCTTCCGCCACCGGTGCCTGCTCTTTCAGCATTTCCACAGGAATCGCGATATGATCAGAGTACTTCTTGATAATAGAACGCAGGCGCCAACCGTCGGCAAACTCCTTAGCATCCTCTTTCAGGTGCAACACCACGCGGGTACCCCGCTGGGGCAACTCGACAGTTTCCACCGAGTATTCCGCCTCACCATGGCATTCCCAATGCACTCCCTGATCCACGCTGTGGCCTGCGCGACGGGTAAAGACGTCCAGCTTGTCGGCAACAATAAACGCAGAGTAGAAACCCACACCAAATTTTCCGATCAGGTGCGCGTCCTTTTTCTGGTCGCCGGTCAGCTGCTGCATAAATGCGGACGTACCGGAGCGGGCGATGGTACCGAGGTTTTCGATAACTTCATCGCGACTCATACCAATACCATTATCGGTAATCGTCAGAGTCCCTTCTTCCTTGTCAAACTCAACGCGGATACGCAGGTCAGTATCATCACCTAGCAGCCCGGACTTGGACAGCGCTTCAAAGCGCAGCTTGTCTGCGGCATCGGAAGCATTGGAAACCAACTCGCGCAGGAAAATCTCCTTGTTGGAGTACAGCGAGTGGATCATCAGGTGCAGTAGTTGCTTGGCTTCCGTTTGGAATCCATGGCTCTCTTTTTGGGCCTCAACGGTCATTTATCAGGTCTCCCCAGTCACGGCTATTGGAACAGGTAACAGATATTGGGACCCACAGGCGGGTTTCAAGGGGAGGAAACCAAAGCAGTACTCGGGTAACTACCGGTCTCCACCGCTCTTGGCGGTGACCAGGCTGCCCTTGCCGGTAATGTCGATCACGAAATTTGCGGTTAAGTCAGAAATCACGCGGGATTCCGCGTTCATTAAAATTGCGATGCCAATCTTCTCCTTTTCGGAGTAAGCCACCGCTGCGCGAAAGCCCGCCACCCAGCCACCATGGTAGATGATGCGGTCATCACCAATCGTGTAGAGGCGCCAACCCAGGCCATAGCCGGCATGGGATAGGTAATCCCGCCAGATACGGTGACGCATATGGCGCTGAGTGGCCACGCGCTCGGTAGTCATATCTTCAATCACTTCGGGAGACAGCACTTTGGGGTAGTAGCCCATCTGCGCCTTCAACCACTGGGCCATATCGGAGATACTCGCATTTACCCCGGCGGCGGGCGCAGCAAAATAATACTCTTTTTCCACTTTCACCGGTCGCCAGCCCTTGCCAGTCTGCACATGGGGCGCGGCGCGGTTGCCAGAGGCCATAAAGCTCTCCCAGCCCACCGAGGCATTTTGCATATTCAGGGGAATAAAAATACGCTGCTTGAGCTGCCTGGCAAAAGAGACTCCCGTAGCCTCGTAGATAACATCCTCTATCAGACTGAACAGCACATTCTGGTAGCCATAACATTTTCCGGGTGTGCAGCGGGGGTCGATATTGGCAAACTTTGGCAGTATCTTGCTGAGCGGCTTGTTGCTCTCAAGGTAATCGTCGTAGGCATTCGGGGTCAGACCCGAGGAGTGGCTCAACAGATGCTCTACCTGCAGCTTGCGCGATAAAGCCGGGGTTTTGAAACTCAGGTCAGGAATATAATTGACCACCTTGTCGCTCCATTTGAAGCGCTTTTCATGCTCCAGCATGGTGGCCATGCTCGCGGCGAATGTTTTCGATACTGAAGCCAGGCGAAATACCGTATCCCGGTTCACCTTGCCAGCCTTACCCCTGACCCGTACGCCGTAGGTGCCCATAGCAACCACCCGATTGCCATCAACAATCACGTAGGCGCCACCGGGGATGGACTTGCCCACCATCAACTGGTGAAAGTAGCGGTCAAACGCCTTGGCCCTGGCATCAATATCAACCGCACCTGCAGGCAGCACAAGTCCGCTCACAAGCAACATGAAAAGAAGGATCCACGCTTTCCCGATGCGCAGTTGGTAGACGATATCTGACAGAATTGCAGGTCTCATACGTAAATCGAGCCGCCAAAGCAATCCAATACTTGCAGATAAGATTAGCAGTCTGTGGGCAAAAACTCTATTTAGGCGCCACACAAGACTGACTGCAGGATTCTAGTCGCGAATAGCCATCTCCCACAGGAACTCCTGCCCCGCAACTGCCAGACGGTATATTGGCGCATATTGAAACAAAAAACCGCCTTTCGGCGGTTTTTTAGACTTGGAGATTCCCCTCCAGCAAACAGCCGAATTTATAATTCCTCGGCGTGCTCACTCAGGTAAGCCGCTACACCCTGCGGTGAAGCATTCATCCCCTTATCGCCCTCCTGCCAGCCTGCCGGGCAAACTTCTCCGTGTTCCTGGTGGAATGCCAGGGCATCAACCATACGCAACATTTCGTCAACATTGCGTCCCAGCGGCAGGTCATTGACAACCTGATGGCGAACCACACCTTCCTCATCGATCAGGAAGGAACCGCGGAAAGCAACACCAGCGTCAGCCTCCACATCGTAAGCTTGGCAGATTTCGTGTTTAACATCAGCAACCAACGTGTATCTCACCGCGCCAATGCCACCTTCGCTCACGGGGGTGTTACGCCATGTATTGTGTGAAAACTGGGAATCGATGGAAACGCCGATGACCTCTACACCGCGCTTTTCGAACTCGGCAAAGCGGTGATCAAAAGCAATCAGTTCAGAGGGACATACAAAGGTAAAATCCAGTGGATAGAAAAAAACTACTGCCTTCTTCCCCTCAATAGTTTCTTTCAGGTTGAAGGCATCGACGATCTCGCCGTTACCCAATACCGCCGCCGCCGTGAAGTCCGGGGCTGGCTTGCCTACCAAAACTGCCATAAAAAACCTCCTCAATCCAATGATGGTTTGTTGATGATGTATATGATGCTCAATTTATACGCAACGGCTATAAATCAATTAAGATGTGATAGTGGGGGGCTATGATACACACCCTCTGATTTCAGGCCCATAAATTTTTTAAATGAGGTTGATAGCGAAACTGCGTCACCTGATCCGATCCAACAACGGGCACCTAGCCCGGCGGTTGACTGACTGAAAAGGGAAACCCAAAGGGATAATACTGGGCTATTTCGAAATATTATTGACACTCATTCTCAACTGCAATACAATTTGCACAATTGAAATTGACCGAAGATAACGCAACGATGTACGTGTGTATCTGCAAAGGCATAACTGACCGCCAAATCAAAGAAGCTGTCTATGGCGGCTCCACCTCAGTCAAGGCACTGAGGCATCACCTCGGCGTATCCTCACAATGTGGCCGGTGTGCTGAGCTGACCAAGGAAATCATTGAAGAAACCATGAGCGCAGGCATCATCA
Organism: Microbulbifer jejuensis; assembly: GCF_047289955.1. Taxonomy (NCBI): domain Bacteria; kingdom Pseudomonadati; phylum Pseudomonadota; class Gammaproteobacteria; order Cellvibrionales; family Microbulbiferaceae; genus Microbulbifer; species Microbulbifer jejuensis. The sequence continues at coordinate 35,380 of NZ_JBLBUB010000033.1, read as the reverse complement.
CCTCTGCCAACACCGGTCTGTTTTATTCCGCCGGCTAATCCCGGCTTTCCCGTCACCTGCTCTACAACCACAGCCCACCGTGGCTTTACACACTAAGTGAAGACTGCCACTCAAAGTACAATTTTACCGACTTAAGCAGTTCTTCGCCTGGCGCTTTCCAGGCACCCCCCCTAATTCCAGAACGCTCTCTGCTCAGCCTTGGCACGGCAAGCCTGGATCATTTACCACCCCAAGCGCCCTGTAAAAGCAAGGATACACCTACCGCTCTGGATAACCGATGATGCCCAGTGCCATATTCCCTCGACCTTTTTGCGCCAAGCTCCAATAACCATTATGCGCTTTAAATGTAAAAAGCGGCTGAAGAATCACGTAATCCCCATTGCAGATCACAGTGGAGGGAGAGCATATCCTCTTTCAAGAACTTATGAGAGGGCGCCGTATGCCAACTAAGGCCTCACAAGGAGATATTCTCACCATGTTTCAGAGAAGGCGGTTTTTCCATTCCTGACAACCTGGAAAATAAAAATCGTTCTCAATCATACTTTCGATTTAATCCGATAATTTTCGAAAATATTCATTGCTTCACCCCTACTCAGGTAGACGGAAACGCAATCATTTTCGTTGGGGTTTTTGGCCGGATTTGTGTTAAAACCCTGAATTTTTCTGTTTTCTGCGGTAAATAACTTTTTCTTGACTTGCTGTATTTCGCAACGCACACTCGCCCAGAATTACCGTTATCGCTCTACAATAATTTATGAAAATCGGCCAGCCACAAACTTTAACGACCAACAATCCTCACTGACTATGATTAACCCGGTATCCAATTGACTTGGCGGGTTATCCCAGAGCAGAAAATCGCGATCACTGACTGGCGCGAGTTCTGGGGGTAGCGGCAGCATTACACGGTAATGCCGATATTTCGAGAGCGACTATCACACAGGCATTCTCTGCCACCCCAATCGGGCTAACAAGGCTACAGGAGCAATAGCGATGAAAGGCGATCCCAAGGTGATCGAATATTTAAACACTGTGCTGGGCAATGAACTGGTCGCAATCAACCAGTATTTCCTGCACGCCCGCATGTACGACAACTGGGGATTAAAGGCACTGGGCAAGCAGGAATACCACGAATCCATCGATGAAATGAAACATGCCGATTGGCTAATCGAACGGATTCTTTTCCTGGAAGGCATTCCGAATCTACAGCATCTGGGCAAATTGTTGATTGGTGAAAACACCGAGGAAATGCTCAAATGCGATCTGAAGATAGAATCTAAAGCGATTCCCGATCTGCGCGAAGCTATCGCCTACTGCGAGTCTGTACGCGACTACGTCAGCCGCGAGCTTCTGGAAAAAATTCTGGAGTCCGAAGAGGAGCACGTGGATTGGCTGGAAACCCAACTGGAACTGATTGACAAGGTGGGCATCCAGAATTACTTGCAATCCCAAATGGAAAAAGCATCCGACTGATTTTTTGCAATGCCACTATGCTACCCGTCATCACCAATACCGCGGCCAAAGCCGCGGTTACTTTATCGCTTTACCGGACAAAATCTGCCTGCGGATTAATTTCCAGCAGAAGCGACTTTACTGATCACCTTCACTCTCGGCAGCCGCCTCATCAATCAGGTTTTTCAATTCACCATTCTCGTACATTTCCATAATGATATCGCAGCCACCAATTAACTCCCCTTTTATCCACAACTGTGGAAAAGTTGGCCAGTTGGCGTACTTCGGCAATTCAGCGCGAATCTCCGGATTGGACAAAATGTCCACATAAGCAAAGCGCTTACCGCAGGCCATCATTGCCTGGGAGGCCCGCATGGAAAAACCGCACTGTGGGGCATTGGGGTTGCCTTTCATGTAAAGCAGAATGGCGTTGTCAGCAATCTGCTGTTGGATGTTCTCCAATGTATCCATAAGTATGAAAAACCTCATGTGGTGGAAGCAAAACAATCATTCAGTGCTTACCGCACCGGCACCCAGCCATAGCGCACTGGCTGAGCATTGTACCCTAGTGCGGGGTAAAAGAAGTACCTGCCCCTATGCATATCAAGTCCCAGCCCACCGAATACCTTATCAGGCTGTTAAGGTATAAAAAGTCGAATGAATAGCATACGCGCAACCTAGCTTGTGCTAGCATGACCTGCACAGAACATTTCTCGGAATTAAAGCCATAATTCCGAACTTTCTGCGGAAACCTGAATAGACTTAGTTCACAACCAAAAGGAGGCACCACAGTGGCTACCCCCACGCTGATGGACACCTATGGCGAGAGAACCCTGACTCTGACCCGGGGAGAGGGTAACTATGTGTGGGACCAGCAGGGCCGAAGATACCTGGATGCCATTTCCGGCATCGGTGTGTGCGGTCTCGGTCACTGCCATCCCAAGATCACCGAGGCCCTGCAGGATCAATCCAAAATCCTCCTACACGTTTCCAACCTGTACAACATTCCGGCACAGCAACAGCTAGCCGACCGACTGGCGTTCGTGTCTGGTATGGACAATGTGTTTTTTTCCAACTCCGGAGCCGAAGCCAATGAGGCCGCAATCAAGCTGGCCCGCAAGCTCGGCAGTGAGAGGGGCCTGGCATCACCACAGATTGTGGTGATGGAAGGTGCCTTCCATGGCCGCACCCTCGCCACCCTTACGGCGACAGGCAATGAAAAAGTGCAGCGGGGCTTTGCCCCCCTGCCCGAGGGCTTTTTGCGGGTGCCATTTAACAATGTCGCGGCCATTGAGCAGCTTGCAGCAGAGTGCAACAGCATCGTCGCCATATTTGTCGAACCCGTACAGGGCGAAGGCGGTATCCGCGTACCCGATGCGGACTACCTGCCGAAACTGCGCACCCTTTGCAACAGGCAAAACTGGCTGCTGATACTGGATGAAATACAAACCGGCAATGGTCGCAGCGGTAGAATGTTTGCCTACCAGCATACAGGGATAGTGCCGGACGTACTCACTACCGCCAAGGGACTGGGTAACGGTGTCCCTATCGGCGCCTGTCTGGCTCGGGGCAAGGCGGCCCAGCTGTTTACCGCCGGTAGCCACGGCTCAACCTTTGGCGGCAACCCCCTGGCCTGCCGCGCCGGCCTCGCTGTTCTGGAGACACTGGAGAGTGAATGGCTGATTGAGCGCGCAGAAAAACTGGGCGAACACTTAATACAAGCACTGCGGCTGCGGCTCACTGAGTGCCCAGCCGTTATGGAAATCCGCGGCCTGGGCCTGATGATCGGCATAGAAATAAACCGCCCCTGTGGCGAACTGGTGGGAAGAGCCCGTGCGCAAGGGTTGCTGATTAATGTAACAGCCGGCAATGTGCTCCGCCTTTTGCCGCCACTCACACTGACAGATAGCGAGTGCCATCAATTGGTCGACACAGTCAGCACCCTGATTCAACAATTTGCACAGTAAACCGTCCAGGGAACCACTGAAGGAGAGCAACGAATGCCGATCAGACACTTTCTCACCTTGATGGATTTATCCGCAGAGGAACTCAAACAGATTATTGAGCGCGCAATCGAACTGAAAAAGCTGCGCAACCAGGGCATCATGACCGAACTTTTCCGCGGCAAGGTGCTGGGAATGATTTTCGAAAAATCCTCCACCCGCACCCGTGTTTCCTTCGAAGCCGGCATGGCGCAAATGGGTGGTAGCGCCCTCTTTCTGTCACCGCGCGACACACAGCTGGGACGTGGTGAACCCGTTGAGGATAGCGCGCGGGTGATCTCGCGAATGGTGGATATGGTCATGATCCGCACCTTCGACCATCAAATACTGAAACGCTTCGCCACTTACTCGCGGGTTCCGGTGATCAATGCCCTGTCCGACAGCTACCATCCCTGCCAGCTGCTCGCCGACATCCAGACTTACGTGGAACACCGCGGCAGCCCTGACGGCAAAGTGGTGGCCTGGGTCGGCGATGGCAACAACATGTGCCACTCCTATATTAATGCTGCACGTCTGTGCGGTTTCGAACTGCGCATTGCCTGCCCACAGGGTTACGAGCCGGATGGCAATCTGGTCGCGGCGGGGGGGGAGCAGGTGAAAGTTGTGCATAATCCTGTGGACGCTGTGCGCGGTGCCGACTGGGTTGCCACGGATGTCTGGGCCTCCATGGGACAGGAGAGAGAGCAGCAGGTGCGCACCAGGGCGTTTGAACCCTTCATGGTCGATCACCAGCTGATGCGCCACGCCAACAGCGATGCCCTGTTTATGCACTGTTTACCGGCCCATCGCGGTGAAGAAGTCAGTGCCGACCTCCTGGAAGACGGGAAGGTTTCGGTAGTCTGGGATGAAGCGGAAAACCGCCTACATGCACAAAAAGCGCTAATGGAGTTTTTACAGGAACACAGCGCTTAACAAGCGGCTCCGGCGGGCGTGCAATACTCCTCGCCAGTACCCGGCACTGGTGCTTACATCGATTCTCAGTGATTTTTCTCGGCCGACTCTTCCGCCTAGCAAAGTTTCTTCGGCAGTGGAAGAGGTCTGATGCAAAAAACAACTACCTATTCGCTTTTTGGACAACTAGAGATTTCATACAACGAGATTAAAGCATTAATTTCACGCCAAATGATGGACTATTTGAGTACCATATTGCTCAGATTACGGCCACTTTCAACTGATTATTGCTTTTGTTAATTTAGATAGCCTCCTCTATTTAAAAAAATTGTAAGGATCTGTAACGGCTTTTTTTCCCAGGTACCAATTTCATTGCAGCTCAATGATGGCGGGGCCTGGAATAGAAGTGACTACTGACTTATTGCGTCTACCCACAATTTATCCACAAACAACCACAAGGTTATTCGCCTTGAATTAGTGCCCCTACCGCATTATCTTGTAGCCTAATCAAGGACAAACCCCTATATATTGGGGTAATGAGTCAGGAGCACCCCCAATTGACGGGGCCGATTCCGGCGGTGTGGCAAACTTTTGGCAATGGGCGTCAGATCGTTTCTTGCTTCAAAGTAGGATCGTGGGCAATCGGGCCAGATACATTTTCAGCCAAAAGTACCAGCCGGTATACCCTGCTGAGAGCGGGGCGCTGAGTCGCTTGTTTTAGAGCGGACGGGATTCACTGGCAAGGTAATGAACCCGCTGCACACAAGCTACTCCGCATACAGGCGAACAGGCAACAGTACAGATTTTCGGAGATTTTCATGCACACAGAGACAGGGCGCTCTCAAACCGTGCCCGGGGAAAAATCGGGCACCACCAGCGGCCAGACTAGTGGCGGCACCACCCTGATTGCCACCGCACCGGGCCAGATCCGCGTCATTAAGCGCAACAGCACCGTTGTACCTTATGACGACGGCAAAATTTCTGTCGCAGTAACCAAGGCTTTTCTCGCTGTTGAAGGTGGCACTGCCGCTGCTTCCAGCCGTGTCCACGAGTTGGTCGAGGAACTGGTACGGCAGATCAGCGCCACCTTCAATCGCCGCATGCCCTCTGGTGGAACCATCCACATTGAGGAGATTCAGGACCAGGTGGAACTCGCCCTGATGCGCGCCGGGGAACACAAAGTTGCCCGCGACTATGTGCTCTACCGTGAAGAGCGCGCCCGTCTGCGTGCAGAGAGGGACAAACCAGGCCGAAAGGCCGGGCAAATAGCCGACGCCCACCCAAGTATTCGCGTAAAGCTCAGCGATAACAGCCTGGTACCGCTGGATATGGAGCGCCTGCGCACCGTTGTCCGCGAAGCCTGTGAAGGTCTCAAGCACGTCAACAGCGAGACAATTCTGAATGAAGCCCTGAAGAACCTGTACGATGGTGTTTCCGAAAACGACATCAACACCGCACTGGTCATTACCGCCCGCACCCTGGTTGAGCAGGAACCCAACTACACCTATGCCACCGCCAGCCTGCTGCTGGATAAGCTGCGTGCCGAAACCCTACGCTTTCTGGGCATTGCAGAGCGCGCCACGCAACACGAGATGGAAAGGCTGTACTCCTCCACACTGCCCGCCTACGTGCAAAGAGGCATTGAACTGGAGCTGCTCGACCCGGCCCTGGCCACCTTTGACCTGGAAACACTCGGCCAGGCCCTGAAAAGCGAGCGCGATCACCAGTTCACCTACCTTGGCCTGCAAACCCTCTATGACCGCTACTTTTTGCACAGCGACGATATTCGCTTCGAGCTGCCGCAGATCTTTTTTATGCGTGTCGCCATGGGCCTGAGCATTCACGAGGCAAACCGGAATGAGCGCGCGGTGGAGTTCTACAACCTGTTGAGCTCCTTCGACTATATGAGTTCCACCCCAACCCTGTTTAACGCCGGTACCCTACGCCCGCAATTATCCTCCTGCTACCTGACCACGGTACCGGATGATCTGCACGGAATCTACGGCGCTATCCGCGATAATGCCATGTTGTCCAAGTGGGCCGGCGGCCTCGGCAATGACTGGACCCCGGTGCGCTCGCTGGGCTCCTACATCAAAGGCACCAACGGCAAATCCCAGGGTGTGGTTCCCTTCCTGAAAGTCGCCAACGACACCGCGGTAGCGGTGAATCAGGGTGGAAAACGCAAAGGCGCTGTATGTGCCTACCTGGAAACCTGGCACCTGGATATCGAGGAATTTCTCGAGCTGCGCAAGAACACCGGTGATGACCGTCGCCGCACCCACGATATGAACACCGCCAACTGGGTGCCCGACCTATTTATGAAACGTGTGTTCGAAGACAGTGAGTGGACTCTTTTCTCCCCGGCCGACTGCCCGGACCTGCACGACTTGTTCGGTAGCGCATTTGAACAGCGGTACACACACTATGAGAGCATGGTCGCAAAAGGCGCCCTCACGCTGTACAAGAAGATCCGTGCACAAGACCTGTGGCGCAAGATGCTGGGGATGCTATTCGAAACCGGCCACCCCTGGATCACCTTCAAAGACAGCTGTAACCTGCGCAGTCCGCAGCAACACGCCGGGGTGGTACACAGCTCCAATCTGTGTACCGAGATTACCCTCAACACCAAAGCCGGTGACGAGATTGCCGTCTGTAACCTGGGCTCGGTCAACCTGGCCCAGCACATCGCTGACAACGGTGAACTCGATCGCGCCAAGCTGGCAAGCACTGTAAAGATCGCTGTGCGCATGCTGGACAATGTGATCGATATCAATTACTACGCCGTTGAAAGCGCGCGCCAGTCCAACGTGCGCCACCGCCCCGTGGGTCTGGGAATAATGGGCTTTCAGGACGCCCTGTACAAAGCCGGGATCGCCTATGCCAGCGACGAAGCAGTTGCCTTTGCCGATCTCACCATGGAAGCCATCAGCTTTGAGGCAATCTCCACCTCCAGCGATCTGGCGGTCGAGCGCGGCAAGTACCAGACCTATGCAGGCTCCCTGTGGAGCAAGGGAATCCTGCCACTGGATTCTATCCAGATCCTGAGCGAGCAGCGAGGACCGCAGTTTATCGAGCAGGACGCCAGCTCCACTCTGGATTGGGATGGCTTGCGCGAAAAAGTGAAAACCCAGGGTATACGCAACTCCAACGTGATGGCCATCGCCCCTACGGCGACGATTGCCAATATCACCGGGGTTTCCCAGTCAATCGAACCGACTTACCAGAACCTGTATGTGAAGTCGAACCTGTCCGGCGAGTTCACCGTGGTAAACCCCTATTTGGTCCACGACCTGAAAGATCGCGGCCTTTGGGATCAGGTGATGGTCAATGACCTGAAATACTATGAGGGCTCCGTACAAAAAATTGATCGTGTACCGGAAGACCTGAAAGCGATATACCGCACCGCATTTGAAGTGGAGCCACGCTGGATCGTGGACGCCGCCAGCCGTCGCCAGAAATGGATCGACCAGGCCCAGTCCCTGAACCTGTATATCGCCGGCGCCGATGGCAAGAAACTGGACCTGACCTATCGAATGGCCTGGTTCCGCGGCCTGAAAACCACCTATTACCTGCGCGCTCTGGCCGCCACCACCACCGAAAAATCCACCGTGAGCCATGGCACCCTGAATGCCGTCAGCGCGAACGGAGACAACGGTATGGCCGCAGCGGCCTCTCTTGCAGAGCAGGCGCCGGTAGCAGCCACAGTGCCCCAGGCCTGCTCCCTGGATGATCCAGACTGTGAGGCCTGCCAGTAAATTCGGCCCCTTGGGGGCCTGTACCCACTCTCGGGGGAGAGCGTCGTAACCGCAGGTGCGGGCATGACCATGCGCAGCGACCCCGGCCCATCCGGCAATAAAACATGCCGGTATACATGCACGGGCCGGGGATCGTTTGCGACCTGCTCACCACGCACATTCCCCGGAAGCAGCCAGGATATAAACTGCCGTACCCGGATCACACACAACCCAAAAGCCTTCACCAACAACGGCTCATGCCGACGGGAAGGTGCAGGTTAAAAAGCCAGGCGATACTTGATCTGGCACAGAGTTTTTATACTCGGGCAGGTTAAAAATACCGGCAGCAATAGACAACTGCCGGTGAAAACTGGTGCATTACCCCTGACCCCCCTTACCCTGTGAGTATCAAGTCAGGAAAACCAAAGGCAATTTATCGAATGTTCGATAACAAAACAGATCAAAAGGGCCAACTATGCTGAGCTGGGACGACTTCGACACAAAGCCCCAACAATCCGACAAGGCAAGCAAACCGCGGCCGGCGCCGGAGGCCCGGGCGAAATCCGTGCAAGAGCCCAGCGCTTCTTACGCGGCGGAAGCCACAGCTCCGATAGCTACTCCGGTGTCGCCAGCGGCCCAAAGTGGCTCCACTGCCGTTGAAGCCGCACGTGCGGCGGTTGCCTCCATCGACCCGGCGCCCGGCCTGGAAGAACTGGAAATGGGTGCGGCCCGTATCCAGGTGGACGAAAAGCGCATTATCAACTGCCGCGCTGACCTCAACCAGTTGGTGCCCTTCAAATACGACTGGGCCTGGCAAAAATACCTGGACGGTTGCGCCAACCACTGGATGCCACAGGAAATCAATATGAATAAAGACGTGTCCATGTGGAAAGACCCCAACGGTCTGACCGGGGACGAACGTCGCATCGTAATGTATTCCCTGGGCTACTTTTCAACTGCAGACTCCCTGGTAGCGAATAATTTGGTACTGGCCATCTATCGCCATATCACCAATCCCGAGTGCCGCCAGTACCTGCTGCGCCAATCTTTTGAAGAAGCCATCCACACCCATGCCTACCAGTACTGTGTGGAATCTTTGGGGATGGATGAAGGCGAAGTGTTCAATATGTATCGCGAGGTGCCCAGCGTCGCCAAGAAGGCTGCCTGGAGCCTGTCTCACACCCAGGCCATCGGCGACCCAAACTTCAAAACCGGCACTGTGGAGACCGACCAGGAACTGCTGCGCAACCTGATCGCTTTCTACGCCGTTACAGAAGGTATTTTCTTTTACTGTGGCTTCAGCCAGATTCTGTCCATGGGCCGCCGTAACAAAATGACCGGCGTTGCTGAGCAATTTCAGTACATCCTGCGCGATGAATCCATGCACCTGAACTTCGGTATCGACGTGATTAACCAGATCAAACTGGAAAACCCGCACTTATGGACCGCGGCATTCCAACAAGAAGTGGCCCAGATGATCCTCGAGGGCATGGAGCTGGAAGTGGCCTACGCCCGTGACACCATGCCCTGCGGCGTACTCGGTATGAACGCAAACATGATGGAGGAGTACCTGCACTTTATCGCCAATCGCCGCCTCAGCCAGTTGGGCCTGAAAGAGCAATTCTCCGGCGCCCAGAACCCTTTCCCCTGGATGTCTGAAATTATGGACCTGCGCAAGGAGAAAAACTTCTTCGAGACACGGGTTATCGAATACCAGACCGGCGGCGCACTGCAGTGGTAAATACCTGTGAGTCACAGCATTAAGTGACTCAAATAACACCATCTGGTGACTTTGAGAATATTTCCTATTTTTATATTGGCTGAACGCCACATAGAGTGAAGTTTATGGATACTAGAGATGAGGTTTTGCTTTACAGAATCACTGACACCAGATTGTAGAAACGAATTTACTACAAGAAAGAGTCGCTCACAGGAAGAGAGGTATTGAGAGTGGGCGTATAGTTCTATACGCCCGTTTTTTTAATCCACTAAGCAAGCCACCGTGCTGGCTGACAGGCCTCTCGCTTCCGAGCCAACAAGTATCGACAGGGCCTCTTCCGTCTCGCCGGTTGAAACACCCTTCGGGTATATCCACGGCAGAGCCACGTATAGTGAGCGGGCCTTGCGTACATACGGCGGCACCAAGGCTGAGCGGAAGGTTACTGGCTTTCCGCCCTTAGTACGGACCTTCGGCACCTTGACCTGCTGCCGCATAACTGAGTGAAGAATGACAAGGTGTGATGGGTGGACGCTTACATAACACGTCGATATATGATTGTATTTTGATCAATCTAGATTCAGGATCTATCGGTACGGAAACTTCAAATCAATAAATTCCCTGCACGAGAAATTTCTCAGGAAATAAATTCAGAGATTCTGGGAAGGGTGGGCTTTTCATCAGCCTGCTAACTCCTAACGCTGGCCATTAACAAGCCTTTTTCAATCCATATTTGAACTTCTAATCCATTAACATAGTAAATAGCGGGTTCTTCTTCTTTTTCGATATTTGGTAGTGGGCCGAAGATATCTTTATTGTAACCCACTTCATAAAGCGTGACGGGTTTACCGTCAGCGCCTTTATACCGAAGTTGAGCTGCGGTAACGCTTTGAATTGAGCAATACCTTCCACCCAACATATCGACGTTGAAGTGGTTAAAATGCCCAGAGGGCACAGGAGAGAAATCCAGCTCAGTAAAATAATCACTGACCACATCAAAACGTGAACTGGATATTTCCAAGGGTTTTAACTTTATGTGGTTTTTCGCAACCTCTTTGGCGATAACATAAGAAAGTTCTTTTTCTGACGGAGGAAAAACAAGTGTTGCCAATGCTACTAGCATGACTAAGCCAGCGGTGGATAGTGAGAACATGCCTAATCGTCGACGGGATGGCTCTTCCGGAGTGCTTTCATGCTTAGGTTCAGATACATCAAGACCCCGTACAAGTTCTTCAATGTTCTCAAACTGTGCGTCGGATATGGACTGATTGTCGAAATAACTCTTAGACGCTTCCTTCAAAGGTTTATTCACTATGCACCTCCGATAGCGTATTTTGCTCTAACAAGTTTTGTGCTTTTTTCTTCACGCGATAAAGCCGGGACAGAATTGTGCCCCGTGATTCTCCCGTTTCATTTGCAATCTCGGCAGCGGTGTATCCTAGTACCGCCCATAGGAACAGGCATTCTCTCTCTCTCGGCTCCAAGTCCTCCATCAGTAGATTAACGGTGACTTCATTAATTATTATCTGTTCGAGTGGTTCAGTAGAAAGCATAGCTAATTTTTCTTCTTCGAGTGGCTCGAAGACAATGATTTGTTGCCGTCTGCATTGGTCAATAAACAGATGGCGAATACTCTTGCGTACATAAGCCAGGTTAACGGATTGTGTTCGCTTTACAGAAATTATTTTTTCCAGACCGGATTGCAATAAGTCATAAGCGTCGTCTGGATTTCCTGATAGCGACAGGGCATAACGGTAGAGACTATTCAGCTGTTTCCGAGAGAAAGTCATGTTTAATGTACCATATAGTCCGATATCCAACCTATTTCAATCCATTTGGCTGGTAGATGGGCGATGTCCTCGCTTAGGGAACGTAAGCGGATCCTGTCTATAACCGCTTGCAGAAAGCTTCGTTCAAGAGAGTCAATCTTCATGAGTATCGGTCGGGATACCTGTCTCACAATCACGAAATGTAATTTTTCCTCGGACTTGGTAACCTGTTCAATGGGTTTTACTTCTCGATGAAATTCCCACAAATCCTGGAGTGGCCAGTGAGAATCAATCAGAAAAAAATCTTTCGCTAACGATAGCGTTGCGCTGGACTGTTGTTCGGGCGACAGCTTTGAAAATGCCTGAATGTTGAAGGGAACACGGTTTTTTGCGTAATAGCTTTGATGCAATAACCAATCGGCTTTTGCTAAGTCACTGACAAATGAAATCTCTTTCAATTCATTACGGTTTACCAATATGCGTGACAGATGGTTAGAAAATAATGCGCCGTAGTGCTTAAAATTCTGATCGTTAAGTACATGGCTGTTCAGGTAATCGTTTGCCAGTTGTATGAAATATTTCTCACCAACCAGCTTGTATACCATTGGATGTGCGTATGACAACCAGTTTATCAGCGTTTGTTGGTAGTTATTTTTGTAAGCTGAAATCCGTTCATCTAATCTAGAAGATGCCTGACATAGATCTTCGAGAATGGGTTTATGTCCTTTAGCTTGTGCACTGGCAATCATATTATTTTGCCAGCTGGCAAGATGGGGTGTGCTCCCTTTCATGCGATGTCCTTAATTCCGGCAGTGGTGTTTGCCCGATTCAGGATGTGTTGTGCTGTGCGACACTCCATCATCAGTGTTTCCCATGATGGGATATCATGGTCCCATTCGATCAGGGTTGGAATATCACCGGTTTTGGATATGAGATATTCATACAGCTCCCACACAGCTGGGATGATTTCTGAGCCATGACTATCCAGTAAGAATAGGCCTTTGTCATCGTGTCCTGAAAGGTGCAATTGTTTAACACTGAAGAGAGGTAACTCATTTAAGTAATCAATAGGATCAAAGCGGTGATTCACACTATTGACGTATAGATTATTGATATCCAGGAGAATTTCACAGCCCGCTTGGCGAGCAACCTCACCTATGAATGTTGCCTCCGACATTTGATTGTCGGCACACTCCACATAACAGGAAATATTCTCGATCAGGAGCTTTTCCCCCAGAAAAGTCTGAACCTGATCAATGCGATCACAAATATGACGAAGGGCTTCATGGGTGTATGGGAGTGGTAACAAATCGGGCGTTCTTTTACCTTCAAAAGAGGAAAAACTGCAATGTTCCGAATACCAGGCGGTATGAGTTCTTTGCATAAGTTGTTTAATTTTCTCCAGGTAATCGAAATCCAGAGGATCTAAGGTTCCCAAAGATAGGTTGACTCCATGTAGGGTTACCGGATAGAGCTCGGTAATGACTTCCAATAGTTCCAGATCCGTACCACCTTCTGCAAACCAATTGTCGGCCAGTAATTCTAACCAGGGTACATCAGGTCTTTCGTTTAAAAGGTGGGAAAGGTGGGGCGTTCTTAGCCCCACACCTGCACCTTGAATTAAGGTACTCATTGAACTGCCTTAACCTTTCTTGGCAGGTTTTGTGGCTTTGACAACGCCACCGGTAATCTTTTTACAGGTGCCTTGTGGTACGTATACCCACTCGGTATCCATGTTGTCTCTTTTAGCCTGACTGGCGCAGCCGTGACTGCCGTCTAATGCGCCACAGTCGTTTTGACCTGCTTTAGCAATACCTGCACATTTTTCCCATTTACTGGGTTGATCGGGCACACCTGCTAGTGTTTGAGTTGCACCGCTAAGGGCGAGAATTCCAGCGATAGTAGTAGAGGCCGTTGCCTTTTTCATTGGAGGCTCCTATGGAGTGTCTTACTAGTAGAGCAAGAGGGAAAAATACCCCCCTCTCCCAGGACCGTATGAGGTATGGAGGCCGATTACGAGTGTACAGGGGTGTATTCACAGCACGTCCTGGGGGAAAGGTACTTTTTCCTTCCGACCCGGTAGTAGGTTAGTTAATTGTCAATAGACATACCTATAAACGAACCCGGCCGCCAAATGATTGCATCCTGGATTCAACGAGTTATAACCGAATCTGGTGTTTGAGGGTTTGCGCCCTTTCCGACGCGACCAGGCGAATACAGGTCATTCTGGTACGCGGTACCACCCAGCTGCTGCTAACAAGTGTGGTCACCACCCATCAAACAGGCCTTATCCGAGATCAGGTTGAGAAAATTGGCACCAATGACGAATACTAACAAATCATGCGCGCAGTGGGATTGAAGGACAGCTTCGAAAAGGAAGTGGAGAAGATATTGATCCTGCGCAAACTTGTTTACTGAAACCACAGAGACCGACTAGTGCTGACCACTGGCGGTATTGCATTGCTCGACCGCATGCAGCTCGAAATTAAATCCACAAAGGCTTCGGAGGAGATTGCCGAACCCACTACGGAACCAGGTTAAGGTGTGCAGTAGCAGCTGTCGAGCCAGCAGATGCTGTGCCAGGAATAGAAACAAGTAACTCCAGGCCAACAAAACAGCTAAAGTCACCAGATAATGTGATTACCCATGAGTAGAGTCATTAGATACTGTGAATTTGAGAGTCACCAGATAATGTTGCAGGTAAAAATGGGGGGATTACCCAGGCTGTCTTAGATTCAACTGAAGAAATTCGACAATAAGTCAAAGAGGCAGAAAGAAATCACTATAAGAAGCCGTCACTCACAGGAAGAGGCGTATTGAAACGGGCGAAAGCCCGTTTTTTCTCTACCATGACTGAATTCAAGACAGTGCAAGGGAAGAAGCGTTCGCTCCAGAAGCAGATGCTCTGAAAATGGATGTGAAAACACCTACTGCCACACGCCAGTTCCTCCCACCACCTTTGCGGACGTCCAATAGCGATATCTCACTTATATCACAATGGCTATCGGCCCAGCGTGCTGATTTCCCACAGGGGGTTGATGCCCAGCGCTAGTGGGTGATGCCCACTTTTGTCTATGAATACCATTAGCGATAGGTTCATTGGAAAGAGAAAGGATACTATTTATCCACTTACATGTGCGAAGAATTCTATAGAGAATGCCTGAATGTACAATTTTTCGTGATACTTCGCGACAATTGGCATTTATTTTCGCATCACATTGTAGGAGCTTTATGCCGGTCTGGAATATTGTTGCTAATCTATTGCGATTAAAACAAGATCCTGAGTAAAAGCCTAGGAGAAGGAGGAAGGTATGAATGGAAAGTGCCTCTGCAGTGCTGTCGAGTTTCAGTTGGATGAGCCAATACCCAGTCTCTATCAGTGCCACTGCTCGCTTTGTCGCAAGTTGACTGGCTCCGCTTCAGATACCGCCATGCTTATATCCCGCGATCAGTTTCGCTGGGTACGCGGGCTGGACAAAATTTCCTCTTACAGGACCAACACAGGCTATCGCTCAGACTTTTGTAGCAGCTGTGGCTGCACGGTACCCCACCTGATGAGTAAAACCCTCTACTTTTGGGTTCCAGCCGGTCTTATTGATGGCGAGCTGCACAGTCAGGTAGTTGCACACCTGTATGTAGACTCCAAAGCCCTCTGGGATACCATTGACGAAACGGGTGCACGCTTTGCAGAAATGCCAGAAATGGAGGCGTTGACCCGGCTTCTGCATGAAAGCAGTGAGAAAATTGAAAGCGACTTGGTTTAGTATAGAAGCTGTGAAAGGGCGCTAAATCCTTGCAACCCCTCTACAGGGTGAAGTGCCCCGCAATTGGCTGGAAGCCGGATTCGGGCTGCCCTATTCCCACAGTGGACTGATAACAGGAACTCAGGAGCTTTGCGGTGGTCTTTTATTTGGCAAACAAAACGGTATTGAATAGCCACGCAATAAAGCAAGCCTTCCTAAACCATTTAATAATCGCCAGGAAATGGCTGAAATTAATACGCCGACAAGGAATGCCGGCGTTGGTTTAGGGGGTAAGTATTATTCCACAGCCATTAAGCAGCATGTCCACCACGCAGCCATTCTGCCACACAAAAAGCCAACTCTAAAACCTGGTCGGCGTTCAGTCGTGGATCGCATTGGGTACGGTAGCAGCTGGCGAGGTCAGCTTCGGATATTTTCCAAGCGCCTCCGGTGCATTCAGTGACGTGTTCACCGGTCATTTCCAGGTGGATACCGCCTGGATGGCTACCTTCGGCCCAGTGGATCGAGAAAAAATCACGGATTTCACGCAGAATTTTCTCAAAATCCCGTGTCTTGTATCCATTACCGGCCTTGACGGTATTGCCATGCATGGGGTCAGTGCTCCACACCACGCTACGCCCCTCTTTTTGTACAGCCCGTAGCAGTGCGGGCAGCTTGTCACTCAGGGTGTCAGCGCCCATGCGCGTAATCAGGGTGAGACGACCGGCTTCATTTTCCGGGCTGAGCTTGTCAATCAGGCGCAACAGCTCATCAGGCTGCATAGCGGGGCCCACCTTCACCCCGATGGGGTTGCAGACACCGGAAAGAAATTCCACATGGGCACCATCTAGCTGGCGGGTACGCTCTCCTATCCACAGCATATGTGCAGAGCAGTCGTACCATTTGCCGGTAAGGCTATCGATGCGGGTCAGGGCTTGCTCGTATTCGAGCAGCAGCGCTTCGTGGGAGGTGTAAAGTACTGTCTCGCGAATAGCGGGGGTATTTTCTGAAGTGACTCCGCACACCGCCATAAATTCCAGTGCTTCCTGCAGGCGTTCCGCCAACTGCGCATATTTGTCCCTTTGGGGATTGTTTTTGAGATAGCTCAGATTCCAGCCGTGTACCTGGTGCAAGTCAGCGAGCCCTCCCTGGGCAAAGGCACGTAACAAGTTTAACGTAGCTGCCGACTGGTTGTAGGCGGTGATCATGCGCTGTGGGTTCGGCTGGCGTGCTTCCGCAGTAAAATTGATACCGTTGATAATATCACCGCGGTAACTGGGCAGCTCGATATCATTAATGGTCTCGGTATCCGCGGAGCGGGGCTTGGCATATTGCCCGGCCATTCTGGCGACCTTGACCACCGGCAGGTTACCGGCAAAAGTCAGTACCACTGCCATTTGCAGTAGCACCTTAAAAGTGTCTCGAATCCGGTTGGCATTAAAATCGGCAAAAGACTCGGCACAGTCCCCTCCCTGCAACAGAAAGGCTCTGCCCTCCGCCACATGGGCAAGCTGCCGACGCAACTCACGAGCCTCGGCGGCAAATACCAACGGCGGATGGCCGGACAATTGCTTGGCCACTCGGGCCACTGCCTCTGCAGAAGCGTACTTTGGCTGTTGGTGTGCGGTAAAATTTCGCCAGCTCTGCGGGGTCCAGACTTGGGTTGGGGATTCAGACACTGGAACTCCTAGCTCAACTTCCATCTTTCACTCTAACTTCAAGGGTAAATCGAAAGGAGATAAGCAGAGTACCCACCCCCCCGATGCGCCGAATTTACAACACACTGGCAACTGCCTTGCAGAAGTATTCCATATTGCGGGAACTCAAGCCGGCAATACTGATACGACTGGAGTCCACCATATAGATAGAAAAGTCCTTTTGCAGCTGCTGAACCTGCTCGGGGCTGATACCGAGGAACGAAAACATCCCTTTCTGTTGGCAGATAAAATTGAAATCACCCCCAGCACCGGCAGCGGTGAGGCCTTCCACGAGACCGGCGCGCAAACTGTTGATACGTGCACGCATTTCAGTCAGCTCTGCCTCCCAGTTGGCCTTTAGGCCCGCATCCGTGAGAATCGATTCTACA
This sequence comes from Microbulbifer jejuensis, assembly GCF_047289955.1. Lineage (NCBI taxonomy): Bacteria > Pseudomonadati > Pseudomonadota > Gammaproteobacteria > Cellvibrionales > Microbulbiferaceae > Microbulbifer > Microbulbifer jejuensis. The sequence goes on along the minus strand of NZ_JBLBUB010000033.1, from coordinate 17,988 downwards.
ATCGCAGCGCCATGGGACGGTGGCATGGAGTAGTTACCACGGATAGCGCTCAACATCTGGCTGTGGCCTCTGTCCGCACTCCCACCATTGGCATAGATCACCATGGCCAATCCGACACGCTCCCGGTAGAGACCAAAGTTTTTGGAGCAGGATGCGGCCACCAGCATCTCAGGAACGGACTCCGCCATTAGGCGCAGACCGTACGCATCGTCTTCCAGGCTGTCGCCGAAGCCCTGGTAGGCTATATCAACAAATGGAGTAAAGCCCTGCTTTGAGGCCATTTCCGCCAGAACTTTCCACTGTTCACGGGACAGGTCCGCGCCACAGGGATTGTGGCAACAGGCATGAAGCAACACTACCTCACCCTCACCCACAGTCTTGAGGGCCTCCACCATTTGATCGAAGAGCAGACGGTTGCTGGCGCGGTCGTAGTAAGGATAGCTCTTGATCTTTAAGCCGGCATTACCAAGCAGCGGTACATGGTTTGCCCAGGTCGGATCGCTCACCCAGACGGTAGTGCCCGCTTTAGCGCGATTGATTAACTCCGCCAGTATACGCAGGGCACCACAACCACCGGGGGTTTGTGCAGAACGCACCCTGCCGTCCTCCAGGGCCGGGTGTCCAGCACCCAAAACCAGCTCCTGCATGGTGCTGTTAAATCCCGGGGTGCCGGCGGGACCAATATAAGCTTTGGTTTCTTCACTTTGCAGCAGGCGGGTTTCCGCTTCCTTGACGGCCTGCAAAACCGCAGTATGCCCAGCTTCATCTTTGTAAACCCCTACCCCAAGGTCAATTTTGCAGGGGTTTTCATCCGCGCGGTAACTGGCCAGTAAGCCCAGGATCGGATCTGGCGGAAGACTACCTAAATGTTCAAACACCTGAAAACTCCTTCAACTATTTCATTTATTCGTCGGTCAGCCCGTGCTCAGACCACGCCTTGGCACGGACCATCAGTTTTTCAATAAGGCTATCCAATTGTGCACGCTCCCCAGCGGAGAGCGAAGCCATCAGATCATTTTCATACCGCTGGGCCAGAGGCACTATGCGTTCATAAACGCTGCGACCCAGCATTGACAGGTTCAGCACCTGGCGTCGACGGTCTGAGGGGTCTTCACTGCGCGTGATGTAGTCGTACTTCAACAGGGAGGAGACAGCGCGACTGATCGCCACCTTGTCCATGGCGGTCTGTTCCACAAGCTCCGCGGCTGACAGATCGGGAAAACGCCCAAGGATTGCCATTACACGCCAGGCAGGAATGGTGAGATGGAAGCGCGCACCATAAGCTTGCGAAATGGCGTTGCTGACCCGGTTTGAGAGCACCGACAGCCGGTATGGCAAAAACCGTTCCAAGCGTAACCCATCCTGTTCCACTGGCGTATCCTGGTCATTGCTCATGGCTGTTCTTACCCACCTGTCTGTAAATCCGGTTTGTGCCAGATGTTCAATTTAACTAACATTGGTTTCAATTGTAACCGCTGTACACGCAAATGCCCTGTTGGGAAACCCCAGGGTTGCAGGAAAAATTGACAGCCCATTATAGGGCTTTATGCGCCATTTTTGCTAACCATCTGCTGGAAAGGCGCGAGAAAGATGCGTGGCTCCTGTGTGAATTGAACAGTTTCCCACCCAGCCAGTAAAAGCGAGACCACTAATACGCAAGTGGATGAACTTTCCCCGCATTGAGGGGAGCACCAGCCGCCAGGCCTATGCAAACTTCCCGCCAAATACTTTCGAACAGGCAATGGGAAAAGGGGGGTTTTTGGCCCCAGAGCTGGTAGCAAACGGATCAGAGAGGTAGCCGTAATGATCGACAGCAAAACGCCCTGGGACATACTGCCAGATGCCCACGCCGTGGAGCAACCGGGATATGTCAATTCCTGGAAGGCACGGTAATCGCACAGCCCGCAGACTGTGACGACATCACACCCAAGAAAATAAATGAAGTTACCGGTAATATTCATGCCGGACCAGCCATAACCAGAAACAGGAAAGACAATGGATCTTTACGGATACTTTCGCTCCTCCGCGAGCTACCGGGTACGCATCGGCCTCAACCTGAAAGGCCTCGCCTACAAATACCACCCGGTGAACCTCCTCAAAGGGGAGCAGCTAGGCAAAAACTATCGCGAACTCAATCCTCAGGGGCTGGTTCCCACATTTGAAGATGGCGACATTCACCTGACTCAGTCAATCGCTATACTGGAATGGCTGGATGAAGCCTACCCTGAATCACCGCTACTGCCTGAGAACCCCAATGCCCGCGCCCATATCCGGGCCCTGTCTTACAATATCGCCTGTGATATTCAACCTATTCAAAACCTGCGCGTACTTCAATTCCTGCAAGCAGAATACGACATCAACAACAAGCAGAAGATCCAATGGCTTCTACACTGGGTTGATCTTGGCTTCTCAGCGCTGGAACAGCAACTGCAGCCGACACCGTTCGCTGCAGGGAACAAACCGGGGTTATTTGAGTGTTGCTTGCTGCCGCAAATCTACAACGCAGAGCGCTTTGGTATGGAAATTGGCAACTACCCCAAGATTCAGCAAATCGCCAATGCCTGCGCCAAACTACCCGCCTTTACCAAAGCCCGTCCAGAGCATCAACCGGACAGCACTGTGTAAGCCAGCCCCAGCCCATTGCCTGGGCAACATTGCGCTGGCAATGCTGGAATAATCCGGGCTAGCGCCACCTCCCCCTCAAATGGCGTTGCGACCGATGGCCCGCTTTCAAGCCTCTGCAAATCAACGATCCTTTAGCTATCAAGTTCTGATCACAGAAACGCCCATTATCTACCCCTGCTATAGGTCTATGCCCGACAGAAACTACTAGACGGAGAACAATCAAAACAGTGGCACAAGAGGTAGAAAGGCCTATTGCATTACCACGACAATAAGAAAAAGAGAGAGCAGCGCTCTGGAGAGGTTCGGCAAATGCCAACAGGAAAGCCGCAACCTTGAAAGGAGCCCAAGATCCAAAAGATCCCTGTTTATTCCAGCAATACACAACCCTCGGCCAATAGTTGCGCCTTCAAAGAGTGCCACTGCTCTTGTGGCACCGTGATAGGGATCGTGACTTTATTGGTATATTCCACCGCGCCACAGCGGCCCTGGTGACGAGTGACCAAAAAACGCAGGCGGGATTGCCAATTACCAGGGCTGTACAGTGGTGATTCGCATGGGGATATTGAGTGCGAACCTGATCGGGCTACTGTTGAAAACGCACTTTATCTTTGACAGGACCCAACAAACAAAGCGACTTCTCTTCTCTTCGGTTTCACTGACAACGGGATAAGAGGGAATCTGAAAGATCACCGGCAAATTCCTCCCAACGCTGGGTGGTCAGCTTTTCATAGAGGGGCTGCAGCTTAGTTTGCCACACCTTGTCGTCGACAATTCCCACATGTTTGCAGCGTATCGTGCCTCCCGCATCAACCAGAAAGGTTTCCGGTGCGCCGAACACACCGAGATCAAGGGATAGACGCCCCTCTTGATCGGCCAGGCTGAAGCGGTAGGGATTGTGGAACTTTTCCAGCCATGCCAGAGCAGCCTTTTCGTCATCTTTCAGGTTAACACCCACAATAGGGACGCCCCGCTCCGCCAAAGCGTTGAGATAGGGGTGCTCGACCCGGCAGGCTATGCACCAGGTGGCCCATACATTGAGCAGATGTGGCTCCCTGGGCAGATCCTCTTTACGCACAATCTGATGGTTATCTGCCACCTTGGGCAGGGAGAATGCGGGCACCGGCTTGTTTAATAGCGCCGAGGGCATTTCCTGCGGCTCCAGGAACAAGCCGCGCCAGAACAATAGCGCCAGCGCAATAAAAATAAACAGGGGCAAAAAGAGTTTTACTCTCGACATTCCATCCATCCAGAAACTTATACGGCGGCCAGGGTACCCGGAACTTGCGCAGATTCCACAGAGCGTGCGGCTGTGGCTTTGCGATACCGTTTGTCTGCCACCGCAATGCCCCCACCGATCGCCATCAACAGGGCCCCGAGCCAAATCCACACCACATACGCCTTGTACTGCAGGCGCACTGCCCAATCCCCACTGGGGTTATTGCCCTCCAAGGGCTCTCCCAGAGCCACATGAATATCGCGCAACAAGCCAGTATCAATGGCCGCTTCCGTCATGGGATTGCCACCGGAGAAGTAATTGCGCTTTTGCGGGAGCAACTCGCCTAAGAACTCACCATCTCGGCTCAGTTGCAGGACCCCCTCAAAGGCATGGTAGTTGGGGCCTTGCACCAAGCGCACACCGTCGAATTTGAAATCATAGCCGGCTACCTGATAACTGTCCCCAGTCCCCATACGCAGATCTTTCTCCACGCTGTACACTGTGCTTAATACCACCCCAAGCACCGCTACTGCCAGGCCGATATGGGCGAGGTGCATACCGTAATAACTGGCGCGCTGGCGCTTGAGGCCCGCGATAAAAGGCTTGGCATTGCGGGACTTGAGCACAATATCCGCGAGGCTCGAGGCCAATACCCAGGCACCGATAAAAATACCCAGCACCGCACCCCAGTGATAGTGATCAAAAGCCAGCGGCCAGAGCAGGGCTACCACCAGCGCCGCCAGGAAGGGCAAACGCCAGGCGCCGAGGAGTTTATCCCAACGACTGTTTTTCCAGTTGGCGTGGATACCCATGCCCAGCAACAGGCACAGCACCACCATCAGAGGAACAAAGAACAGGTTGAAGAACGGTGCGCCCACGCTGATTTTGCCCCAATTCAAAGCATCCGCCAGCAGTGGGTACAGAGTACCGGTCAATACCATGGCCATAATCAATATCAGTAAAATATTGTTGCCGAGCAGGAAAGTCTCCAGGGAACGGAAAGAGAAAACACTGCGGGCACTGACAGTGGGTGCACGCAGAGCAAATAACAACAGGGACGAGCCGATAACCACCGCCAGGAAGGCCAGGATAAAGCTGCCACGCTGCGGATCTGTAGCAAACGCGTGTACCGAGGTAATCACTCCGGAACGCACCAGGAAGGTACCCAACAGGCTCAGGCTGAAGGTGAATATCGCCAGTAAAATGGTCCAGCTTTTGAACAGGCCGCGCTTTTCCGTCACCGCCAGTGAATGCATCAGTGCAGTACCCACCAGCCAAGGCATCAGCGAAGCATTTTCCACCGGGTCCCAGAACCACCAGCCGCCCCAACCCAGTTCGTAATAGGCCCACCAACTGCCCAGCGCGATGCCAAGGGTGAGAAAAGCCCAGGCCACACCCGTCCAGGGCCTGGCCCAGCGCGCCCACACCGCATCCAAATGCCCACCCAGCAGCGCTGCAATGGCAAAAGCAAATACAACCGAGAAGCCCACATAGCCCATATACAGCAGGGGCGGGTGGAAAATCATACCCGGGTCCTGCAACAGGGGGTTCAGGTCGGAGCCCTCTACCGGCGGGAAAGGCAAAGTACGATCAAAGGGGTTCGAGGTCAGCAGGATAAACAGGAAGAAGCCAATCAACACCATGCCCAATACTGACAGCACCCGCGCCGACAGCTCCGGCGGCAGTTGGCGGCCGAACATGGCCACCGCGGCAGCCCAGCCGGCCTGCATCAGCAGCCACAAGAGTATGGAGCCCTCGTGGCCACCCCAGACAGCAGTGATCTTGTAGTAAACGGGAAGAATACGGTTGGAGTTCTGCGCAACATAGTCAACCGTGAAATCACTCTGCACAAAGGCAATTGTCAGGCAGGCAAAGGCGATCAGAACAAATGCAAACACCCCAAAAGCCAGGGGCCGCCCCGCCGCCATCCACAAGGGGCGCGCCGTGTAACTGCCGGCAATCGGTAGGGTTGCCAGGGCAAAGGACAGCAGCAAACCGGCAATCAGTGCAACATGGCCCAACTCGGGGATCATATTTTTGCTCCACCGGCACAACTTTCATGGGAAACCATGCTCTCCGCCACTTCCGGCGGCGTATAGGTTTCATCGTGCTTGGCCAGTACCTGATCGGCGCGCAGGATACCGTTTGGCATCAGCCGTCCGGTGATGACCGCGGCCTCGCCCTCGGCAAACAGATCCGGCAGGATCTTGTCAAAAGCCACGGTTAATTCCGCTTCGCCATCGGTAATCACAAATTGTACCTCCAGGTTCTTGTCCGCGCGTTGGAGACTGCCCGGCACCACACAGCCCCCTGCGCGGATGCGCTTCTCGACGGGCACCTCCCCTGCAGCAAAGGCACTGGGCGCATAGAAGTAATCCATATTCTCGCGCATCGCAAAAGTCACAAAGCCCACTGCGGCGCTGGACAGGGTAACCAGAACAAGTACCAGAATCAGGCGCTGCCGGCGTACAGGGTGCATTGTCATGGGAATACTCCATTAGTGTTCATCTTATCCGCCCGGCAACAGCCGGCGCCGACTCAATAACCAGACCAATCTCTGCCGACCTATGCCGACCTATGCCGACTCTACTACAGCCATCCGCTCTTTAGTGACCTTGCGTCGGCGCTGCACTATACGCTGCTGGCGCTGCAGTTCGCGCTGGATCCGGCGGCGTGTAATCCAGGGATACAGGGCCAGGAAGGTGAGCGCTGCAAAAGTCACCGCATAGGAAATCCACACATAAATGCCGTGGCCATCCATCATCAGGAAATCGGCAAAGCTGGTAAATTGAAACTGCATACTACTTCCCCTCAGTCAGTACCTGTTGTACCCACTTGGTACGAATCTCCCGACGCAACAGCAAGATGCGGGTGTGCGTAAGCAAGGTCCAGGCGTACATGCAATAGAAGCCGATAATTACAGTCAGCAGCGGATAGAACATGCTCGGGTCGATACTGCTGGCTTCCATCAAGCGGAGAGTGGCAGGTTGATGCAGGGTAAACCACCAGTCAACCGACTTGTAGATAATCGGAATATTGACCGTACCTACCAAGGCCAACAGCGCACAGGCCCTGTCGGCAACCTGTTCCCGGTTCACGGCCTGGGACAAGGCCATCACCCCGATATACAGAAACAACAAAATAAGCATGGAGGTAATTCGGGCATCCCACACCCAATAAGCGCCCCAGGTGGGCTTACCCCAAACGGCACCGGTAAAGAGTGCGATAAACGTCAGCACAGCGCCAATGGGTGCTGCCGCCCGCATCACGACAAAAGCGAGCTTCATCTTCCAGATCAACCCAATGGCACCACTGACCGCCATAAGATAGTAACCGGCCAGAGCGAGAAAGGCCGCCGGCACATGGACAAAGATAATACGATAACTATTACCCTGTTTGGCATCTTCCGGCGCAAAACCTAGACCCCAGATACTGCCAACAGCCAGTAACATTGCACTGGCGAACGCCAGCCAGGGCAGCCAGGCACTCGTCTTATGATAAAACCAGCGTGGTGAACCCAAGCGGTGAAACCATTGCCAAGCCAAAAAGACCTCCGAATCAATTATCCAGGCTGATACGTACTGCGACCGCAGCGGCCAAAGGAGCCAGTGCTGCTGCCGCAGCCAGCAGAGCGGCCAGTATCGCCAGCTGTGCACTGTAGGCATAGCCATCGATAGCCGCCTGCACCGCGCCGGTGCCGAAGATTAGCACGGGCACGTAGAGCGGCATAACAATAAGCGCCAGTAGCAAGCCAGGGCGTCGCACAGCCACCGTCAACGCCGCGCCTATAGCGCCGATTAGACTCAGACTGGCGGTGCCCATCAATAGTGAGATAAACAGGCATAGATACCCCTCCCCAGGCAGGTTCAACATCACTGCCAACAACGGCGACAACAATGCCAGCGGCAGGCCCGTAACCATCCAGTGCACCAGGGATTTCGCCAGTACGGCAAAGTACAGGGGTTGCGGCAGCAAAGTTAGTTGCTCGAGGGTTCCATCCTCGAAGTCACTGCGCAACAGACTCTCTTGGGACAGCAGGGTAGCGAGCAGGGCCATCACCCAGATCATGCCGGGGGCCACCTTCGCCAGCAACTCGGGCTCGGGTCCGAGCCCGAGGGGCAGAAGGGCAAGCACCGAGACAAAAAACAGCAGGGGGTTGGCGATATCTGCCCGCCGGCGCAGTGCCAGCAACATTTCAATCCTTAAGAATGTGGCAAGGTCGGGTTCAGCGCGCATGCCACTCACCAGTGGCTGGATATCAACTGAAGACATGCTCTGCCTCCACAGCCACCAAAGATTCATCGACCATAAAGTCAGATAAATCGACAGAAGCGAGCCTTCCGAGGGATAGAGGCTGGTGGGAAGTGAGCAGGATAGAGCCACCGGAATGCAAATGGGCGGCCATCTGCTGTTCCAGTGTCACCACCCCGACTGCATCAAGTGCAGTGAAAGGCTCGTCCAAAATCCAAAAGTGCGGAGCCTGAGGCAAGAAAAGACGCGCCAGGGCTACCCGGCGATTCTCTCCCGCGGACAGGCCGTGGCACAAACTGCCTTCAAACCCGCTCAGACCCACACAATCCAGGGCCCAAAGTGCTGACTCTCGGGTTGCCCCATACCAGATCAGGTTTTCCAAAGGTGTCAGACTACCACGCACCCCTCCCTGGTGCCCGATATACAGCAGGGATTCACGCAAAACAGAAAGCGCGCCTGGAAAGGGACTGCCGCACCACAGGATCTCACCACGGAAATCACTGGCAGTGCCTATCAAGGTACGCAGCAGCGTCGTTTTGCCCGCGCCATTGCTACCTTTGATCTGAATCGCAGTGCCCGTACACAGCGAGAAATCCAGACCCTCAAACAAGCGCCGGCCATCCCTATCACAGGCCAGATCGCGTACTTGTAAGACCACTGGGAACTTGGGAGTCACAGGCATTGCTGGAATAAAACTGCTCTTTCGAAAATATGAACGGCATTATACCGGCACTTGCGCCAATTGCATGGTATTCAACACAGTCGCACCCACATGGAATCGGACCATTCCAGAAATACTGGGTAGAAGACAAGGATTTTTGTTCGCCGGTATTGGCTCTGGCCCCAGCCTCTGATATTTTGCCAGGATCATGAGGCGGTACAAACCCCGCGCCACATACTCTGTATAGAGGCAAAACCCTTTGGTCGACCTCAACAATGTTCTTCGATGTAACCCGGTGCGAATACCGGACCAGCCTGTAAGGATGCACAATAATGACTAGTCTCGCTGCGAACGCCAGCCGCTGGCTCAATGCCGATGCCTTAACCGGCGAAGATACCCAAATCAACCTTCAGCCTTTCCCGTTTTTTATTGCCAGGAATACCCTGAACAAGGAGAAGATGCCCGCATTTCTGGAGGCCTTCCCCCATCTCAAAGGTGCCGGCTACCTCCCCCACGAGAAAGAACAGTGTGGAGCCGCCATTAATACCCTGATCGAGCAATTCACCGATCCGGAGTTTGCCAACGCTATTGGAAGAAACCTGGGTATTGAAGAACTCTCCCAATACCCGACCTATGTCTCCATCAGTCGCACACTGAAAAAGCGCCACGGCAGAATACATACCGATGGCAAGTCGAAAATTGCCACCGCCCTGCTCTACCTCAACCCCGAGTGGACACTCGATGGCAATGGCTGCCTGCGCTTCCTCAGGTGTATTGATGACTTTGAGGATACCGTCGCTCCGGAAGTAAGACCTTCATACGGTACCCTGGCTGCTTTTAAACGTGCAGACAACTCTTTCCACGGCCACCTTCCGTTTGAGGGCCAGCGCCTGGTAATCCAGGTCGCGTGGCTGGTTAGTGCCGCCGACAAGGAGCGCAAAGCCAAGCGAGGAAGACTGTCTCATATATTGAAGCGAATACTGGGGTGGTTTAGTGGCAAGCAGGGTCCGAATGGGAAAGACGCCGCCACACCAACGTAAATACACCCTGGCGAAGCGGTCTCAAATTCTCGACCGCTTCAATACTAAAATAGAGGCAAACACGAGAATTCTATCTTGCTTTTTTACACACAAAATACCCTAACAGAAAGCCGAAAGTAGCCTGCCTGCGTCCCGAACCACCAGAATACAGACCTTCTATGCACAGAAATTTATTGGCAGATCAAAGTATCAAAAGAAAAATAAAGTGGATAGTTAAAGCGGGCTTAAACAATGCCAGAAATCTCATTAAAATCTGAGAGGAAAAACCATTAGCAATCTGCATATCCACTAACATTTTTAGAGTGACTATCAACCCTACAGACAAACACGACACTTGAGAACTATCTATGCTTTCCCATGAAGAGGCAGCATGTCCTTTGACTCCACCTGTATCTCAAAAACTCGCGGCAGCCGCGACAGCAAGTTTGTGCAGTGCGCAACCCCAGCAAATTTTTTACTTTCCAGGTTTATACGTAGATCTTTAATTTTCGAAGTCATACTCCATTAGTTCGCGCCTCAGACGCATCTCCTCAAGTTTATCCTCCACCATCCGGCGTGCATCGCGCGGCGGATGGCAAGTGGCCCGCTTTAATATCTCAGTGGCAATTTCTGGAATATCCACAGCATCAAAATCCATGTACTTTTCGTTAACATGACCACTCATACGAAACCCCACAATCTTGACTCGAGAAAGCAAAAAATATCTTTTTACAACCAGAACCTACTCGCAGGTTAGCCACCTAAAACAAATAGGGTCAAGAAAAAAATTACAGGAAAACAATGACAAGCTTGCGTCAAACTTTGCACTTCTATGGAAGTGCAAAAATGTCCGCATAACAGCCCATTGGTGATATGAATCTAACGAAAGTACCCACAGGAATTGTGAAAAGATTTCGAAAAATCACCGATTCTGAAATCGCGGGAATTGTAGTAACTTGAGAACCGGTCTGTTACTGAGAGTGACAAGCCACTACCCCGGCATCGACGAGGCAATGAAAAGCGACCATTTATCAATCATTGATGGCATGACATTTGCCCTCATACAGGATAGAATAGGATGGCCTCCTCGTCAGTACTTGGCTGTCTCGTGAAGGCATCTGCCCCCGTCGGTTAACAGGATAAACCACGGACCTCCTAAGTCCGGACTGGTGGTTCGAGTCCACCCGGGGGCGCCACCTATAACCAACCTCCCGGATACCGGCGACACGCCCAAAAGAGCGATATCTTGGCCAGACGTATAAACCGCGCGTGGATACCCCCCTAAACACCCCATCACTCCAAAACATGCCAGCCATCTACTAGCACTGCTCTGCATTTGGTGCAATTTCTAACAATATCATTCATAATCCAACCTCATTTGACTATTTAAAATTCAGTCAACACTTCACCTGTAAGGTTGAAAGTTCTGTAACTAATGCCAACACAAGCACTAACTGCCCGCACCCTTAAACCGAAAGCGAAACATCAAATATTAGCTCTGTTCAAGTGAACAAAGCAGTCGCGGTGGTGCTACCCATCTGACCCAACGACTTCAGCCAACTGAAAAGCCGGGGACAGACTCACGATGTAAAGAACAATACCAACCCAGTGGATGAAAAACCCTGAAGGACCTTTATACTTTGGGTTAGCAACATTTCAGCCCTTTGAATTGGCAGAGCAAAGCCCGGCTTTTGCCGGACTCAGCAGAGGGCATAGAAATCGCTACTGCATCGTGTTGTTGCCGTTAGGTCCACTATTATTGTCGTTTCCGTTGCCATTTTGCATGTTCATCATCTTGTCGGATTTTTCCTTATCGTGATGCTTTCCCATCTTATGCCATTCTTCTTTGAACTTGGTCCAGAAAGACTCGTTTGGCGCCTTGGCACAGGCGGTGATAATCATCGGGGTCACCTTTTCTGTACCATCAATGTCTAAAATATCACCCTCTTCCTGGCCGCGCTTTGAGAAAGCCGCAGCCCAGTAGACGGCCTTGGGCTTAAACTGGTCATCAATTGCCAAAAAGTCCGCACAGGTCCACTCCTTTGCCGGCTTCTTGGAATGGGTTTCCGCGAAGACAGCTGCAGAAGCAGTAAGACTGGCGATTAACAAGGGAAGGATGTACTGCTTGCTTTTCACAATCATTTCTCCAAAATTTCCGGGAGGTTACCCCGTGAATTGACGACAGGTCACATACAATTTGCGCGCTCCCTGAAAACTGTTGGATCTCGGCACACCCATCACCGCGAACGCCCCGGCGGGCTAGTAAGTGCCTGCCGGCCCAGGCCTGCAACAGCGGAAACGCAAACCAAAGCAGCAAATGAAAAGGCGCCTGACTCATAGAAAGAATAGACGTATTTTTCATTTTTGAGACTATTTCGTGAAGCTTTCCTTTTTAAGACCTTCAGGAAGCCACAACGAATCTGGAACAGTGCTCCAACCCCCCCTGCGTGAAGAATCAAGGCATGGAGGGATTGGAAAAGTAACTGGAGGTCGGGTCATCTCACGAATCAGAACACCCTTTTTAATTCAAGAGTACAACACAGCGACAGCGACCTTTATTTATAAGCACTCTTGAATAGATCCACTCTTGCCCACTATGAGCGAGGCAATCTATCTGACTGCGAGGTCAATGAACCCATTGGATACCCTATGAGACACCGCTGACTGGAGGTCTGTAAGTTTCTGGGCAGTCACCAACGGGGAGCTTTGCGTGAAATTATAAGTTGGCAGGGTATACATTTTCCCCATTATCCGGATCAATTTTTCTATAGTGTATATCCTATATAAAAATCAATGATATCACCCGCTGAACTACCCCTTACTAGGAGAGGGCAATTAAAGCCACAAGACTATTTCCCCTGCTAAACCGAGCGCACCTGAGGATGCTGGAATATGACTGTATAAAAACCCCACTCCTTTCTTCTGAGTAAAAGCTTGCCAGAAAACAGAAATCCCTCTAAACGGGCACCGAGCCTCTCCAGCATGGATACAATATACGCTCAAACCGTAAAGCCTGAGCCCCACCATAACTATCTCCCGGCAAACCCTCAGAATGACGATTACTCCTAGGTTTATTCTGTATGAACTGAGGAAAGTGACGCGATAAACTACCGAAAGTATCCTATATCCGGCTTATGAAAGAGCTAATCCTGTCAATGCACTTCAAGCACGCATGCCAAAAGAGACATCAGCAAAGTCGTTTGTGCCAGGCATCACCTATTTCTGTCAAATGGCAACTGGCAACTGGCAACTGGCAACTGGCAAACTGCAGTCAAGATTCACTACCTCAGGTCGCCTAGCGAGTGATATCGGCCTATAAAGCTATTCGAATGACAGAGAAATTAGGTGGCTACAATCGTGGAATTGATTCTCACCAGAAATCGTACCGACTCCACTTCAAATCGTTTTTACTCCCTACTTCACAGCCACATGGATTATTTTTTATTTATAAACGCCCGCTTACAGAAGCGGAAAATATGCACCAGGGGCGTATGGTTTTTCTCTCAATCAAGCCTGCAGTAGGAAATATATACGCCAAAAGACCACCTTCATGCCAGATAACACTAAATATATTTTTAGACGCCAACATTTGACCTTTTTTCTACACCCGTGATTTCGTGCGACTAGACTGACCATTGATTGGGCTGATTGCTGTTTGATCTGCTGAATATGAATGGAGTTACCACAAATGAAGATGACGCGTATTTTGATCCCTGTAATGACGCCCCTCGCCTTAGCAATCTCTAGTGTCGCTTCGGCAGGACCCTCTGGCTATGCCCCACCTCCGCCGCCCACCCAGGAAATTAAGTTTCGTATTGGCGGAGCCTATGTCTCACCAAATTCCGACTATGTCACCTTTTCTGATGCAGTGCTCATATGGCCGGAAGATTTATTTGACTGGGGTGCTTTTCGAGCCAATGTGGACCCGGATGAGGAGTGGGGCTGGTTTATTAGCGGCGAATGGAAACCAATGGATCACTTCAGTGTATCATTAAGTTACACCGATGGAGATCGCCACGATGGAGGCAATCGCAGACCCTGGCTTCGCCGCTTTAACAATGGAGACTTTTTTGACCGCCATCGCGGCGACTTTGCCCGCTGGGAGCCAGAATTTACGGCGCTATATCTAAACTGGTATCCTTTGGACCCCAGTTGCTTAGTGCAGCCTTATATGGGGGTCGGTATAAACTATACCGACTTTAGTGACGAGGACCTCAGGGACTGGGGGTGGGTCGATCCGGCAACCGATATTTTCCTCCCCTTTTCTGGCGACCTGAGCCTGGGATACAGCTGGGGATACACCTGGCAGATTGGTGTTGACTTCAACTTTGGTCATGATAGCAGCTGGTTAATTAATGTTGCTGCTGTCTTTTACGACGTAGATACTGATATTGAAGTAAGTACCTTCTTTACCGATGCCAGTACCGGGGATCTCTATTTCCACCGATTCGGTGGCGATTATCTCTATGATCCTTGGTCATTCAATATAGGTGTCGGCTACAAGTTTGATTTCCACTGGTAATCAAATTCGCTTTAAAAGAGGGCGCGCCAGCGCCCTTTTTTATTTTTCCAACAACCCAATCACTTTTCTCTCACTAGTTACCGAAAATTCAAAAAGGGATTCCACAAGTATTTTAAGTGCCAGAATAATAGGGTTATTAAATCCAAAGTTAACACCGGATGGTTGGCTTTACAGTAATGTTATTTACCCTGATAAGGTGGAAGGATACAGATCTTAAAATGGTGGACCCGACTTGGTTTATGGCCCGCTTTTGGCAATAAAAAAGCTCTGTCTCTTAACTTTCCGTAGCATATTCATGCAATGAGAATAAAAAGAGCCAAAACTTATGATAATTGGCCTAATCGCTCTAAGATATTGGGTATGGCGGTGAGAGAGTCCGCTTATATGCCTTCCAATACAGCCCTATAGATTCCACCAAACCCTAGTAATTACAGGGCCTGCGAGCTATATTCCTTCCAAATTTATCCAAAGTCTACTCAGGGAATCCACGGCAAAGTGGGGGACCAAGTGGGGGACTGGAAGGCTATGGGGAGAGTATGGGAAAGCTAACCGCAAAAGAAATTGAAAGGATTAAGGCGCCGGGGAAGTATGACGACGGGGACGGCCTGCGCCTGGTTGTTAGGCCCTCGGGAGCCAAAAGTTGGGTTTTACGCTACCAACTTCACGGAAAGCGCCGCGAGATGGGCCTGGGTAGCCTGGATGATGTGGGTCTAAAGAAAGCAAGGGCTGAAGCCGGAGTACAGAGAAAGTTGATCCTCCAGAGCAAGGACCCTGTAAACGAACGGCGACGTATTCAGCAGGAACAGAAATCTGTCGCGCAAAACATGAAAGCGCAAAAGGCGACCTTCAGCGATGTGGCCGACTTCTACATACAGTCACACCGCGAAGGCTGGAAGAGTGCCAAGCACGCCCAACAGTGGGAGAACACCCTGAAGCAGTACGCGCACCCGGTTATAGGCGACAAGGCCCCCTGCGAAATCACTACCGACCATATGCTAAAGATATTGAAGCCAATCTGGCTCGAGAAACCGGAAACAGCGAGCAGGGTCCGGAACCGCGTGGAGCTTGTGCTGGATGCCGCTAAGGCCAGAGGGCTCCGAGTGGGGGAGAATCCGGCCCGCTGGCGCGGTCATCTGGACAAATTGCTGCCAAAGCGCTCAAAGGTACGGAAAGTAAAACACCACAGCGCATTACCCTGGGCAGAGCTGCCGACGTTCATTCAGGAAGTCTCCAGGCGCGAAGGATTGGCATTCAGGGCCATGGAGCTGACCATCCTTACTGCCACCCGCACCAGTGAGGCGCTGGGAGCTGCCTGGGATGAAATCGACTTCAACACCAAGACTTGGACAATCCCAGGTGAGCGGATGAAGGCGGGCAAGGCGCACCGAGTACCTCTGGCGCCGCCTGTGGTGGTTCTGCTGGAATCTCTACCCCGGATCGACGACAACCCGCACCTCTTCCCTGGTCAACGCAAGGGACGCCCCCTGTCAAATATGGCCATGCTTATGGCACTGCGTCGTATGAAGCGAGATGGCCTTACTATGCACGGATTCCGATCAAGTTTCCGCGATTGGGCGGGAGAAGCTACTCCACACCCGCGTGACGTTTGCGAGCAGGCCCTAGCCCACAGCCTGGGGGACTCTGTAGAGGCTGCTTACCGGCGCGGCGACTTGTTCGAGAAGCGAAAGTTATTGATGGCCGACTGGGCCACCTATGCAAGTTCCGCTCTCGCGGATACAAATTTCCAGTGATACAACGTAAGGAATACAAAGGGAGGTCTCATGTCTACCTATACCATTCCAAAGGGTGCCAAAGAGCCGCCACCAAAGGTTGAGATAATTGACGGACGTCAAGTAAAAGTTGTGCATCCGAAAAGTGCAAGCGAAACCAGTAAACGCCTCACGGCTAAATATTCCCGAGCACTGAATATACTCAAGAACCGCTAAGGAAGGGCGCATATGGTCAATGTGGAAGACCTAAAGCACCTCACCGCAGATGATGTGCAAAGCTACCATGACTACATCCTCGGCCATAGCCCTGGGCTGAAAGGTACCAAGCCGGGATGCACGTCGAATCGCTCACCGGGCGGATTCATCACAATATCTTTTATGGCTCTTTTCACGGTATAGAAGAGGTTGCGGCACTATATGCCGAGGCCATAACCAAAGGCCACGTCTTCAACGACGGCAACAAGCGAACGGTTCTGATTTCCATGCTCACCTTTTTCGAAGAGAATGATGTTGGCGTTGATACAGACCAGGAACACCTTGCCGAGTGGATCATCGATCTGGCAGATGGGCGAGCGACCCATAAGGAGTTCGCCCCCTGGCTAAAGACGCGCCTGCGGGGTAGCCTCCCCGCATAGCTTGCTTAGCGATCTTGTGCTCATCCATTAATGAAATAGCTCCGTGCCATGGATCACAATCAGGGGCCACTGGCTTGAACGGGCCGGCTTTGTGGTGGATACGCCGATCAAGGTCAGGGTCATGGAAGGGTGTTTGGTGTTGACTGCTGAATAGGTGTCTTAAAGACAAAGCCCCGGCAGATTGCTCTGCCGGGGCTTTGTAGGTTTCTACAAATCACTTTTACGTAGAAAAGACGGTCTGCTTTTCAACCCTACGCTTTAATACAAACCGCTTCTTGCCCTCTTTACCGCCTATTTCGTAAAAAACATCCAAAACTATAGCCCCATCGTCATTAGATGCTTTGCCTAGCCATGAACTTTTCAGCTCAAATAGCTTAACAGGATTACCTGCATCATACTCTCTTGTTGGCTGTCTAGAAAAAACTTCAATATCCAAATCTTTACTTAAATTCAAGCCAGAACCCATTACTATGGCCTTATTTATTTTTACCTTTTCCTTTTTCTCTGAGTAAACTCCTATCCAGAAAAAATACTCTGTGTGTGTTGCAGCTTTTATGCTAGCAACAAACAAAACCCCATTGTCGAAAAATGGAGAAAGTAATGGATCACCCATATTTAAATCTTGGTAAAACCTTTTTGAAGGCTTATGCTCATAGAATACCAGTTCGGCTGTTTGGCAGGCTGAAAGTGCAACGCCGTAAAAGGTTAGCATTAAAGTTTTTAATAAAATGGAGCCTTCTCGCCCAATAAGATTCATTAGTTTTCCCCTCTTACATTACCACCCAAGATATACGGTGCAACATCAAGAGCGGCATGGCCCAACCCCTGATCAGCCCAAAGCACCCAACCGGGGACATCATACCAATTGTTTGGAACTGGCGCGGGATTTACATAATTATACGTTCCCATATACCTTGGATCAGTCACAAGCAGGGATGTATCGCCATTAAATACAGCCTCTCTTCCATCCGAGTGAATAAACTTCGCCTCAGGATTTCCAATCCCATCATCGTGAAATACAGATTGGGCTGCCGATAGTTTCGTCCATCCAGAAGCTGGATTTACAGCTTGACCATATGTGGGAAGATCCCCATTTCGTCCAGCTCGGCCTTCAAAATGCCAGGAAGTCAACTTCCCCCAAAAACTTTTGCCACCGCCCTTTTGTGCAAGTTAACCGCTTTTTATAACGCGGATTCAACCTTGAAGTGCATACCATTTATGCGGCTTGTGCCGCCAAGTAATTATCCATTAAATCTTCTGGTGTTTCAAAGCCTAATGTTTTCCTTGGGCGGTTATTTAAATCGCATACCACTGCATCAACCTCCCCCT